>WGNT01000193.1 GCA_016124425.1 Cytophagales bacterium | reverse complement strand
GGCGTCGGTCATGATAATGACCTTATCGTAGCGCAACGTTTCTTCGCTGTAATGTGCGCGCGTGCCGCAACCGAAGGCCAGTTCCATATCCTGAATTTCCTGATTGGCCTTGATTTTATCACCGGTGGCGCTGGCTACGTTGAGGATTTTACCGCGCAAAGGCAGCACCGCCTGTGTCGCACGATCGCGCGCCTGCTTGGCCGAACCACCGGCGGAATCTCCCTCCACCAGGAATATCTCGGAATTATCGCGGTCTTCCTGCGTACAATCCGCCAGTTTGCCCGGCAGTCTCAGCTTTTGTATAATCGACTTCCGCCCCACATCCTTTTGTTTGCGGCGCTTGGCGCGCTCTTCGGCCCGCGCAACCAGATAATCCAGCAGCCGGTTGGCCCAGACCGGGTTATTGCTCAGCCAGTGGTCGAAATGGTCGCGCACCGCGTTTTCCACCAGCCGGCTGGCCTCGCGGTTCACCAGTTTATCTTTGGTTTGCCCCTGAAATTGCGGGCCTTTGAAAAAGAGCGAAAGCACGATGCAGGCATTTTCAAACACATCCTCGCTCGTCACCATGCCCATTTTCTTGTTGCCGGCCATCTCGCCAAATTGCTTGATGCCTTTAAATAGCATGGCCTTTAGTCCCGATTCATGCGTGCCGCCAAACGGCGTGGGCACCGTGTTGCAATAGCTGGAACAAAACCCATCGCGGATCAGCGGCCACTGAATGGCCCACTCAACGCGGCCCATACCCTCCGCAAGCTCCGCCTCACCGGAAAATGGCTCCTGCGCCACCACCTGCTCGCCCGAAAGCGTTTCGTTCAGATAATCGGCAATACCGCCAGGGAAGTGAATCGTGTCTTTTTCGGGAATATCCTTCTCCAGCACTTCTTTCGCGCAGCTCCAGCGTATCTCCACGCCGCGGAACAGATAGGCCTTGGAGCGCGCCAGCTTATAGATACGCGAGGCGCGGAACTTGCCCTTCTCGCCGAATATTTCCGGGTCGGGATGGAACGAAACCGAAGTACCGCGCCGGTTCGCCGCCGTGCCGATTTTCTTGAGTTTATCGGTTGGTGCACCGCGCGAATAATGCTGCTCATAAACGGTTTTATCGCGTACCACTTCCACGCGCAGCCTGTCGCTCAGCGCATTCACAACCGAGATACCCACGCCGTGCAACCCGCCGGAAGTCTGGTACACTTTATGGTCGAATTTACCGCCGGAATGCAGTGTAGTTAAAATCACCTCCAGCGCCGATTTCTTGGGGAATTTCGGATGCGGGTCGATCGGAATGCCGCGCCCATTATCGCGGATGGTGCAGGTGCCATCGGCCGCCAGCTCCACCTCGATGCGCGTGGCAAACCCGGCCACCGCCTCGTCCATGGAGTTATCGAATACTTCCGACACCAAATGATGCAGCGCCGTTTCGTCGACGCCGCCAATATACATGCCAGGGCGGCGGCGCACAGGCTCCAAGCCCTCCAGCACCTCAATATCTTGGGCGGTATAGGCCTTACTGTCGAATTCCTTGGGTATTTTACTAAAGAGATCGTCTGCCATGGCGCGCGTGGTAATCCTTGTTCCCCGCCAGTTGTAGCGGCTCACGAGAGGAATTGCAATACCGTTGACTGAAAAAACTCCCACGCTATGATGCCGCGTTCGGTAGAAGTTATGAGTTACGGGTTACGAGTTATTAGTTTTTTATACTCGTAGCTCGTAACTAATAACTCATAACTTTCATTTGCCCCTGTGGTGGAATTGGTAGACGCGCTAGACTCAAAATCTGGTATCTGCAAAGATGTGTCGGTTCGAGTCCGACCAGGGGCACCAGTTTGATAGTCTATAAAGGTCTAGGGACATATACAAAAAACTGTATTGTGTGTTTTAGGGATTTAGCCAAAATATACCATTTAGAATGGAAACTTATATTTATATAATAGCACAAAATTTACCTTGGATATAAAGTAACTATGTGTCGCCTACTACGCTAGAAACAGCTTATTGATAATGCGAAGATTGTAAATGAATAGTCACCAATCCTTTTATTCTTTGCTACGTAAGTTATGGCCGCATATTTCTGCGCGTAGGCGCTTTCAGCTTTTTGCTCTTATGGGACTAATGTTTTTGGGGGCATTAGCTGAAGTAATTTCGCTCGGATTGATGTTACCCTTTCTAGGGGTTATTACAGCACCGGATAGTGTTTACGCTAATCCATTGGTACAGCCACTGATAGAAGCACTTGATTTAACTACTTCTTTGCAGCTTATCCTTCCACTTACTATTATATTTTGCTTTGCAGCCTTACTATCAGGAAGTGTTCGTTTGACGTTGCTTTGGACACAAACACATCTTGGCAACGCTATTGGTAACGATCTTGGGTCAGAAGCATTTCGCCGAACGTTATATCAACCTTATTCAGTGCATTGTTCAAAAAACAGTAGTGAGGTTATTGCAATACTAATAACCAAAATTAATACAGTTATTAACTCTGTTGTTATTCCCGCACTTTCACTCATCACTTCAAGTTTTATCGTGATGATGATTATCGCCTTCATGCTTTATATTGACCCGGAGCTTACCCTTATTTCATTTACTAGCTTTGGTGTGATTTATATTGTGATCGCTTACATCACTAGAAAACGCCTCACGATTAACGGCCTGAAGATTGCTGAGGGGCAAAATAAGGTTACTAAAGTGGTACAAGAAGGGCTCGGCGGCATCAAAGAAGTTCTAATAAATGGACTGCAAGAGATGTATTATACGCAATATAGCAAGTCGGACCGCCAGCTTCGCAGAGCACTGGCTAATATAAACATTACCGGCGCCTCTCCAAGGCCTATAGTGGAGTCATTTGGTTTAGTTTTTATTGCAATCCTTGCCTATATACTATCGAATCGCCCTGAAGGTATTACCGCTGCAATCCCATTGTTAGGAGCTTTAGCGTTATCAGCACAACGTTTGTTACCTCTTATTCAACAGGGCTATTCTAGCTGGGCATCCATGATAGGAGGCAAAAGCTCTCTAAACGACGTACTCTCATTGCTTAATCAGACTTTACCATACCATAGCAGTGTACGCTTAGTTACCCCTATGCCATTTAAAGATAAGATAGTTATTGAAAATATTTCATTTCGATATAGCGCAGATAATCCATGGATCTTGGAAAATGTTAGCATATCAATCCCTAAGGGCGCACGTGTAGGTTTTATCGGCTCCACAGGAAGTGGCAAAAGCACTTTGCTTGATATAGTGATGGGGCTATTAAACCCCGCCACTGGCGAGATTGGCGTTGATGGAATAAAACTTAATCCAGGGAATCAAACCGCCTGGCAGGCACATATCGCGCATGTTCCTCAAACTATTTTTCTGATTGATTCCTCAATTGCCGAAAATATTGCACTTGGCATAGAGCCGGAGCATATAAATATTGATAAAGTTCAGGAGGTTGCAAGAAAAGCTCAAATAGCGGATGCAATAGAATCATGGCAAAAAGGGTATAATACCCTCGTTGGAGAACGTGGTATTCGCCTGTCTGGAGGCCAGCGCCAGCGTATAGGAATAGCTCGCGCGCTATATAAAAACGCGGATGTAATCGTTTTTGATGAAGCTACCAGTGCACTTGATAATGAAACTGAGCAAGCGGTTATTGAATCTATTAAGCATTTAGACAAAGAATTGACAATTTTAATTGTTGCTCACCGTATTACAACCCTACGGAATTGTGATTTTATTGTTGAATTAAAAGATGGAATACTCCATAAAGTTGCAAGCTATAATGAATTAATCAAAAACCTGCAATAAACCGCGCATATACTTGATATTGTAATAAGTAAAATGCCACATAAACCAGCATCCTCTATCCAAATTGATCACCGAAGTATCAGTCTCGATGACCCCACTTATTTCATAGCTGAAATTGGATCAAACTTCGACAGAGATCTGGAGCGAGCAAAAGACCTAATTTACCTGGCAAAAGAAGCAGGAGCTGATGCGGTAAAATTTCAGCATTACACCGCAGATACCCTAGTAAGTGATCGCGGCTTCAAAGCTTTAGGAAATCAACTTTCACACCAAGCGGCATGGAAGAAATCCGTATTTGACACGTATCGGGACGCATCGCTCAATCGAGAATGGACTGCTACATTGAAACAAACGAGTGAAAAGGCTGGCATTACCTTCTTTACAAGCCCTTATTCAATTGATCTCGTGGACTATGTTGATCCCTATGTTCCGGCGTATAAAGTTGGATCAGGTGACATCACTTGGCATGAAATCATTGCACATATGGCTTCCAAGGGTAAGCCAGTCATGCTTGCAACTGGCGCTTCTACCATTGACGAAGTGAAAATGGCAGCAGATGTAGTACTTGAAAAGACGTCTGCGTTGATTCTTATGCAATGCAATACTAATTATACGATTGAAGCCAATAATTTCACGTATCTGCAACTCAATGTACTTCGTCAATACGCTGATATGTATCCTGGGATTATTCTTGGCTTAAGTGACCACACACAGGGTATTGGAGCGGTTCTTGGGGCTGTGGCTTTAGGTGCCAGAGTCATCGAGAAGCATTTTACAGATTCAATTGATCGTATTGGGCCAGATCATCCTTTCTCAACAACGCCTAATGCGATGAAAGAAGTGATTGCCCGTACGCGTGAACTGGAAGTAGCGCTTGGGCATAGACACAAAAAACTTGAAGAAAATGAAAAAGAGACCGTAATATTGCAAAGGCGTTGCATCAGGGCTAGAAACGATCTTGATGTGAACACAGCGCTTAGTAAGGAGGACATGGTAATGCTTAGACCATGCCCCTCCAACGGCATTGCGCCTTATGAGTATGAAAAATTACTTGGCAAGAAGCTTGTAAAAAAACTATATGCTGGTGATATGATAACATGGAAGGATTTTGCGTCACATGAAAGCATCCAGTAAAGCCACAATCTCTAAAAATTCTCGTGTTCTGGTCACCGGCGCCTGCGGGTCTGTTGGCAGCGCATTGGTAGCACGTCTACTAGAAGAAGGCCATACAGTGTGCGCCTTTGATCAAAGTGAAGATGGCCTTTTCCATCTCGACCAAACCTTTAAAGATAAGCATGATAATCGCTTGAGGCTGTTTCTCGGCAATGTTAGGGATGAAGCACGCCTGAGAAGGGCAATGGAAGGCGTGAATATAGTTTTTCATTGTGCCGCCCTCAAACATGTCTATTTGTCTGAATACAACCCATTTGAGGCAATGCAGACCAATATTGTTGGCGCCAATAATGTTATCCAAGCGGCTATTTCTGCCAATGTTGACCGCGTAGTGTTTACAAGTAGCGACAAAGCAGTCAACCCTACCAGCACCATGGGCACGACTAAACTTCTTGGCGAGCGTTTATTTATAGCTGCAAACCATTTTACAGGAAAACATAGAACGCGATTTTCCTGCGTGCGATTTGGAAATGTATTAAATTCTAATGGTTCAATATTACATATATTTCGCAAACAGTTAGAAAATGATTCTCCGCTTACGATTACATCTACAAAAATGACTCGTTTTTTCCTTACTATGTCGCAGGCGGTAGATCTTTGCTTAGTTGCATCGCAGCGTATGATTGGCGGAGAGATTTTTGTGCTTAATATGGGCTGCCTTAGTATTCTCAATTTAGCAAAAGTAGTCTGTGGCAGTAAACCCTTGAAATATAAAGAAATAGGGCTGAAGCCGGGCGAAAAACTGCATGAGGAATTGGTAACTGAGAGCGAAGCGCCACGCACTGTTGTTGATGGAAATATCTATATTATAGTGCCTGATACGGTTGAAATCTTTACGGATGAAATTCGTACAAAATACGCACAGTATAATAGCCTACCTAAGCTATCGTCCCCACTACGGTCTGATACAGATTTACTTTCTAATGCTGATGTTCTTTCCATACTAAGTGCAGCCGGTGTTATATCTGATACCAAAAAGAAAATTGCTTAGATCAACGGGTGCCTTGTAATATGCCTGTACACTCAACTGCGCTAGAGAGCTCTTATCGGGCAGTAGGAGACCTTACATGGGTTCACAAAGATTTTCTTATTCATAATCTTAAATCTTCTAGAAATCTGTTTACTGAAGAGAGCTTACGTAATCGCCAGCCACAGCCAAAAGCCTTGGAAGTTTATGCACTCCTATCGGGCTTACCCTTCCCGAAAGATTTTATACAGCCTCTAGTAGATGTACAAAGAAGTATATCGGCGATTTTAGGGGGGGCACTGCATTACTGGGTCAAGCCCGTTAATTTGGCTGTAGAACATTGTGTATTTAAATGGCCGGATGATATTTGGCAAGAACAGCATAGAGATAGCATTGAAATGGTATTGGAATCGATGAACATGCCCTCCTTTAGTTTTCGTATAGGCGGTATTCAGGTCAATTCAGATGGGTGTGTTGTGGCCAAAGGATTTGATGAAGGCGATGTTATTTTCAAAATTCGCAATCGTTTAAAACAATCACTACCTTTTTTACCAGCAAAGCAATCGGGCTGGGCGCATGTTCCTTTAGGCAGAATTTTAGAACCCATTAACGAGGATAATTTCGCGAAGCTAAAGAATTTAATGCAAATTTTACGTGCAAAGGATATTGCCAGCACAGAAATATCATCATTGAATTTGATTCACGAAAAAAGGTGGTATATGGAAGAGAGAACTACTTTAGCAACCTATTCGCTGGTTACGCCATCGAACCTAGGCACACATTCCTAAATAAGAGAAAATTGTGGAATTATTAAAGGATAACCGACTGTATTTTTTAGATAAGTTGTTCGATCGGCTGTTTCCGATTACTAGAAGTATTACTGGAAAGGGCATTGAAGAGTCTCTGGCAATAATTAGCGAATACATGCCGCTGAGTATTGAGAAAATTGACACCGGTACACAGGTTTTTGACTGGGTGGTCCCGCCAGAATGGCATTTTAAAAGAGCAATATTAAAGAATTCTGAAGGTGAAGTAGTTGTTGATAGCGATGTCAACAATCTGCACGTAGTGAACTATTCAGAGCCCGTTGATAAAATGCTCGATTTAGAGGATCTGCAAAGCCATCTTCACAGTATAGCTAGTCTGCCAGATGCTATTCCCTATGTTACCTCTTATTATCAGCGCAACTGGGGTTTCTGTATTTCCCAAAAAGTTAGGGATACCTTAAAGCCAGGGAAGTATCATGCATGGGTTGATAGTGCTTTCGTTGATGGTGGCGTTCCCATTGCCCAGTGTGTGCTAGAAGGAGAATCTACAAAAGAAATATTATTAACATCATATTTATGCCATCCCTCCTTGGCGAATAATGAACTTAGTGGCCCCTTAGTTTTGCTAGGGTTATACCATGCAATTAAGTCTTGGCCGCGGCGACGTTATACCTACCGCTTTTTAATAAATCCCGAGACCATTGGCAGTTTGTGCTTCCTACACCGCTATCATAAGCACCTGGAGGAGAAACTTGCATGTGGCTTTGTGCTTACCTGCCTTGGTGGGCCAGAAAAAAAACTCAGTTATCAGCAAACTCGCAATAATAATAGTTTGGGCGATGCATTATTGAATAATTTAACCATTAGTTCGCCTAAACAATGGGATATACGTGAGTTTGACCCCACGGATGGCTCCGATGAAAGGCAGTATAACGCTCCTGGCTTTCAACTTCCTATAGGACAAATTGCTAGAACTATCTATAGCAAATATGACGCATATCATAATTCATTAGATACCAAAGAATTCATGGGCATAGAATCTTTGGTGGAATCAATTGATCAAATCGAGACAATGCTTAAAGATATTGAAATATCAGGAAAATTCATAAATCTATGCCCATATGGCGAGCCACAGCTAGGCAAGCGGGGGCTTTATCCTAATATCAATGCCCCTGAGAAGTGGAAGTTTTCAAGTGATCAGGCGTTTGACCAAAGAACAACTTTAAATCGATTGTTATATATATTGAATTATTCCGACGGGCAAATCAACATGCTGGATATTGCTAAAAAATGTAATTGTACAATTCAAGAGATGCGTCCCATTATTGCATTGCTTGAAGAGCATAGAATATTAGCCGCAACGGATGATAATGACAACAAATCAATGGCTTAGAACTCTCTAAATTGCCAAATGTTTCAAAATACTTTAGAAGCTATAGTTTATGATATTATTGCTACAGGATTACATAACTATCAGCGCGCAGAAAAGGCCTGGCAGCATCGCTATTCATGAGGGTGAGCGTTCAATAACCTATGGTGAGCTGAATTTGTACACCAATAAGTTTTCCCGCTATCTTGCATCGCGAGGGGTGTCACGCCAAGACAAGGTGGCTTTATTCATACCCAAATCCATTGCTTCGTTTAAAGCAATGATTTCGGTTTTAAAAGCAGATGCAATTTATGTCCCTTTAAATGTACAGGTACCCACCAAGCGCAACACGTATATTGCCGAACATTCCCAATGTGATTTTCTGATTTGCGATAAAAGTGTCAAATCTGAAGCGCTACTTATAGCAAAAAGCGTCAAAGCAAGATCATTAGCTGTAATTGTTATTGATGAAGTAAATCTGGACAATATCTCAGAAGCATCAATTATTTATCATAATACCCCTTCAGATCTGGCCTATGTTTTATATACATCCGGATCCACAGGCTTTCCCAAGGGTGTAATGATACGTCATAGAAATGTGGTGAATTACACAGAATGGGCCGTTAAATATTTTCAGATTAGTTTTAGTGACAGGATGTCTAATCATCCAGGTATTCACTTTGATCTTTCTGTGTTCGATATTTTTCCTGCATTTCGGAGTGGCGCCTCATTACACCTAGTGCCCCAAGACGTTGCTATGTTCCCAATAAAGATAGTGGAATTTATAGAATCTAATAAATTAACGATATGGAATTCAGTGCCTTCACTTTATACTTTCATGGCACGCACAAACGTTCTTGACTCTAAGCGCCTAACTTCACTAAGAGTACTAACTTTCAACGGGGAAGTAATGCCTACATCTACAGTCATTAGCTGGATGAGTGCTTGCCCTCAGGCTCGCTGTGTGAATCAATACGGACCTACAGAGACGACATGTGGGAGCTTTTTCTACGAGATAGTTGGTATCCCAAGTGACGCCACTATACCTTTACCTATTGGGCGGCCAATTGCTAACACAGAGTTTTGGGTACTAAAAGATGATGGAAGTAAAGCAGAAGTGAATGAGGCAGGCGAGCTATATATAGCGGGTGCTGGCGTGGGCCATGGGTATCTTTTTGATCAAGAAAAAACCGATAAATCATTCATCTTCAATACGTTAGATCCAAATGCTCAGGAGCCCATATATCGTACAGGGGATCTCGTTAAATTAAGGCCAGACGGAAATTTGGACTTTCTTGGACGAAGAGATCACCAGATTAAATTTATGGGCTATAGGGTTGAACTTGGCGAAATTGAATCGGCACTAAATTCATTGGATTACGTATCAACATCTGCAGTTATAGCCGTAGAGCATTCTGTAAGTACCGGAACAATAATTGCCGCATTTGTGGTACTTATTGACGAGATAAATGCCCATAAAATAAAAAAGGATGTAGGGATGCTTATACCGCACTATATGGTGCCTAAAGTAATTACTGTGATGCAGGAATTACCCTTTAACCCCAATGGAAAAATAGATAGGAATAAGCTCAGGGAACTGTACATGGAGAAGCAATAATAATGCCTGCAGCTAAAAAGAGAGTTGTTATTATTGGAAACGGAAAAATAGCTAAAGACTGCGCTAATGTTATATTGTCAGCCTCTAACTTACCGTGCGAATTATCCTGTGTTATAATTGATAGTATTCGCGAGAATATCTCTGAGGATTTGAAGAGTTTTTGTGCGTTACGTGCTATTAAATTTTTAGAATCCGGCGATATAAACAGTAATGTGGCAGTCCAGTATATTTCTTCTTTTAGACCAGACATAATTTTTAGCATCAATAATCATCAAATTATCCGTGATCAGCTTCTTGGGATCCCTACAGAGGGCATAATTAATTTTCATAATGGTCCTTTACCTAGATATGGTGGTCTTAATGCTTGTACCTGGGCCATTTTTAATGGGGAAAAACAGCACGGGGTGACCTGGCATTATGTCGCCCGCGGTGTTGATCAGGGGGATATCATTGCCCAACGTGTTTTTGAGATTAGGCCTGATGCTACTGCGCTTATTCTAGTTATGGCCTGTATTAGCGAAGGTATATCGTTGTTTAAGGAGGTTCTACCCGAAATTATAGAGGGAGTGGCTACAAGGAAAAGGCAAAATCTTACCAATCGATTGTACTATTATGACCGAATGATACCTGAGGATGGATTTGTTGACTTTAGCTGGGATTATGAACGGATTGACCGTTTAGTTCGATCACTAAATTATAATCCACTAATTTCGAAGCTTGGACCCGCTAAAGCAGCTATTAAAGGTAGAATTTTCTTTATTGATAAGATTAAAAAGATTAATGATCTTATACGCCTTTCCCCGGGTGCGGTGGTATCCATCACGGATCATTTACTCATCCAGGCTGGAGATTCAACTCTTGAATTGGCAGAAGTTAGAAACGAGGATGGCATTCGCCTGGCCACCAGTCAGTTTGTAGAAAATTATGGCATTCACCCCGGGCTACGATTAGAAAGGGCATCCTATGAGCAATAGCATTTTAGGTAGAGTACTAAATATCATTATTGAAATTAAGGAGCTGGATACTCTTGATAAAGGAATACTCTTGATTGACAGTGGAATACTGGATTCTTTTGATATTATAGTTCTTATTACTAAAATCGAAGAAGAATTTAAAGTAAGTATCCCTGGATCAGAGATAAAGCAGGAGAATTTCAATAGCGTTGAGGCTATAGCTTTGCTTATTGAAGGGGTTATTAATGCCCAAAAGTAAGGCAGATCCGATTCTAATTGCCGCCGACGGCCCTGTGACAAAGGCTGACCTTGAAGCTGCATTGGACCTATTAGGAATTTCTTCAGGCGATATATTGATGATTCACAGCAGACTCTTTTCACTGGGTCGCATCCCTACTGGTGCATCTAAGGAAAAATTTGCAGATATATTCATTAATACTTTGCTCAATAGGGTCGGCGCTAAAGGTACCTTGCTTTTCCCTACATTTACCTTATCTACATGTAAATCAGGCATCTTCGATGTTGATAAAACTCCAAGTGAGATGGGTATGCTTTCAGAGAGGGCCCGCTCAAGACCTGATAGCACCCGGACATACCACCCCATTTACTCTGTTGCACTTATGGGCAAGCTGATTGAGAGTGTTGTAGAGGCAAAAATAACGTCTTGCTTTGGTGAAGGAGCGATTTTTGATGTTCTGCATAGTCTAAACTATTCCGGGACAAGCAAAGGAAAGGTTAAGTTTTTAACCATTGGAATAGACACCCCCCCAGAAGCCGTCACCTATATTCACTCAATTGAAGAAAAGATGAAGGTGCCATACCGATACCATAAAACTTTCCCATGCATAATTCATGCTAATGGTATTGATTCAACTGTTGATGTAGAATTTTATGTCAGATATCTGAATGAAAATAACATTTTCGACAAACATGCATGCTGGGATTTATTGAAGGGCCAAAAAGGCATCTTTACTACAAAATTTGGCGATTCTTCTCTTACTGCCCTCAACGAGAAGGCGGTCTTTGAGGCTGTCAAGAAAGCTATTGAAGAAGACATTAATTTTCTATGTTTTAAGGGCATGCCAAAATAAAGCATCCACAGACCAAAAGAAAATATGAGCATTAAACATCGTATCGTTGCTATTGTTCAGGCTCGCATGGGGTCTTCGCGCTTGTCGGGAAAAACGATGATGGATCTTGCGGGCACACCCTTGTTAAATCGCGTCCTATGCCAGCTCAAGGGCTCAACGCTATTAAATGATATTGTAGTTGCTACTAGCATAGCTCCTGAAGATGAGGTTATTGAAGCTTTTGCAAGAGAAAACGGGTATAAGGTCATCAGAGGTTCACTGCAGGATGTATTGAGCCGCTACGTTGCTGCCGCAGATGAGGCCGATGCTACTATAGTTGTTCGCATCACGGCTGACTGCCCGCTTCACTCTCCTGATACGGTAGATGAAGTGATAGAGGCCTTCCTCACTTCTAGGGTTGACTATGCATGCAATACCAATCCATACACACGGCCGGACGGACAGGATGTAGAGGTATTTACACGAGATCTGTTGAATAAGGCGCATGAGGTCGCTGAACAGGGACCAGATCGTGAGCATGTGACGCCTTGGATGCGCAGAAATACAGAAATTTTAAAGCTTGATTTTATGCATAAACCACCGCATCATGCGACGCTTCGCTGGTCGGTAGACTACCCAGATGATTTGGAGTTCGTCCGCAAAGTATGGGCGCATCTAGATAAATCTGGATCAAGACCATTTAATTTTGAGGAAATAATGCTCGCAGTAACAGAAAGCGGTGCAATACAGGGTAAAGCCACTATTAATGAGGGCTTTTATCGTTCAATTTTTAATGAAGCCAATTCAGAAGCTGCCCCAGCTTTAACATTAACTAAAAGCTTTGAATGGCTTAAGCGTAGCGATGAGGTAATTCCCGGAGGGGCACAAACGTATTCAAAAAGCTGGCGACATCATATCCGTAATGTGACTCCCATTTTTCTAGAAGGCGGACAAGGAGCCATCGTTACAGATGTTGACGGAAATCAATTTGTAGATCTCATTCAAGGTCTACTTCCTAATATTTTGGGATATGGAAATCAGGAAGTAAATCAGGCAGTTTATGAAAGGGCCGAGCTCGGACATAGCTTTTCACTACCTCACCCGCTTGAAGTAGAGCTTGCAGAGCGACTTTGCAGGCTCATACCATGCGCTGAAAAGGTGCGGTTTGGTAAAAATGGCTCCGATGCTACTGCTGGCGCTGTGCGCGTTGCACGGGCATTTACGGGCCGTGAACATGTTGCTGTATGTGGATATCATGGATGGCAAGACTGGTTTATAGGTACAACTTCAAGGTCTCTAGGCGTGCCTAAGGCGGTTAAAGAATTAGCGCATACATTTCCCTATAATGATCCTTTGGCGCTGGATAAGTTGCTCTCAAGTAAAAAAGATCAATTTGCCGCCGTTATCATGGAACCAGTCAATTTTCACTGGCCATCTCCAGGCTATTTGGAAAAAGTAAAAGAGATAGCCCATCGTCATGGCGCGTTATTAATATTTGATGAGATCTGTTCTGGTTTCCATTTTGAGCTGGGAGGAGCGCAAAAGATTTTTGGAGTAACGCCGGATCTTGCAACTTTTGGTAAGGCAATGGGTAATGGCTGGCCAATCAGCTGTATAGTTGGCAGGCGAGATATTATGCAGGTTTTTGAAGAAGCGTTCTTCAGTTTTACCTTTGCGGGTGATGTAGCTGCGATGGCCGCGTCGATGAAAGTGCTGGATATACTTGAAGATGGTGCGGCATACGCTCGCATGAGTGCAGCCGGAACTAAACTATTTAATGGCGCAAAAGTGATGGCCGAAGCTGCAGGGCTAAAGGATGCCTTCTGTCTGCATGGACATCCACACTGGGCTTTATTTTCTTTTGTAGATGAAAATGGTGCAGATGACGCAGTAACGCGTGCACTCTGGGTACAAGAGGTAACGCGCCGCGGCGTCCTAATACTCACCACGTTTAATATCTGTGCCGCACTTGATGAAGAGGCTACTACTAAGGTACTAAATGCATTTGCCCACGCATTCAAGCGCGTAGCGGCCGCCAAAGCACAAAGTATCCGCCCTGAAAAATGGCTTGATGGCCCTATTCCCGTCCCGGCCTTTCGAGCGAGAGGGTGACATAAATCCATATGACTCGGGGGAAAATTATTACATCCGATTATGATCCTAGCTACCATGATCGCCAATTTAAGGAGCCATACCAAAGCACTATTAAATTTTGCGACTGGCTGATTACACTAGGGAAGATATCGCATGATAAAACTAGCAAAATATGTGATCTTGGCTGCGGCAAAGGGGCAAATTTATATTACTTTTCCAAAAAATTTCCGAATTCTGAATTTATTGGCCTTGATATTAATGAGAAACTTATTAATGAGGGTAATACTGCCCTCTCCAGTTTATCAACGTTAAATGTTAAGCTGACCCAAGGCGACTTATATAATGCGCGCTCGATTTTTAAAGCGGGGGAGTTTGATGGAATAGTTAGCCTGCAAACACTGTCATGGCTACCAAACTTCGAGGAGCCGTTAGATGCAATGATTTCACTTGCACCGCAATGGATAGCCGTTTCTTCTTTATTCTATGACGGGCCCGTAGAGGCAAAAACACTAATAACACAACATGATATCGATAACTTAGGAAATAAAAAAGCATTTGTGCAGCATTATAATACCTACTCATTACCAATGGTAAAAGATTATTTCCATGACAACGGCTATCCGATATTCAATATCTTACGGTTCGAGATTGCAATAGACCTTCCTATGTCACCCGCCGCAAAAATGCAAACCTATACGGAAAAAACAATGGATGGCAGAAGGCTACAAATATCGGGGCCTGTATTGATGAGCTGGTATTTTATCTGTGCTTCAAAGGAATAAAGATGAACCCGCAGGATAATAAATTTACAATATTAACAGTCGGTTATGATCCGGACTTTATTGAATACCTTTTAACGGGTATTGAAAAAGGAACAGGCATAAATTTTATTCATGGCTTGGTTGGTGATGGTGCACGCATCATTTATGCAAAGAAAAAGTACCCGCATCGTCAATTTCTAGCCCTATCGAAGCAAAAAAGTGATCCCCTACCTGAGCCAGATTATGAACTGCTCGCAAGGCTTGAGAGCGATGGCGTTCCAACTTTAAGAAATATGGTACTAGGCGACCCCTATTTACGTTATAGATCTGAAAAAGAAGCTTTTGGCTACGCAACATTACTTGCCCGTTCAATCGAAAAAGCCATCAAAGAATACAAACCTGATGTTGTTCAAGCCTCGTTTGACTGCCTACATTCAGCCATGAGCCTTGCTGTTGCTAAGTCCCTCGATATTCCATGGGTTGCAATGACCTATTCGGTAATACCTGACAATTTAACGGCTTTTTGTAATGCACTAACGCCAGATTCTTTAGTGCCGATAACCAGACCAGTAACCGATGATCTTCGTGAAGAAGCTAAAGCCCTTAAGCAAAAAGTGTACACGGGGGGACAAAAAGTATTAGCCTATACAGCCCCTTCGTCATTTAAGCATTGGATAAGACAATATATCTTTCATGCAAATAACTTTGTACGGCGCATTACACCTAGCCCCATCAAGGGAATAGATCAATACACCGCCCCTACCCTCGCTGAAGGCGCAAGAAACGTTCTGCGGAGATCCATTAATAGTTTGATGTTGCCATCCAAGCACATGCTTAAAATCCCTCCAAATGGTAAATTTGTTTACTATCCCTTTCACATGTCACCGGAGTCAATGATTGATACCTGGGCGCCATTTTACCAAGATCAAATCGCATTTATCGAACAAATCTCTCGTGCAATTCCTATTGATTTTGAATTTGTAGTTAAGCTTCATTTCAGTGACCCTACAAGCTATAGCCGGGCTCAACTGCAGAAACTTATGAAAATTCCACGTTTACGTGTTGCTAGCCCCTTTGTTCCCAGCCGTCCTTTTCTGGAGCAATCCTCGCTCGTCATTGGCCTAACGGGAACCACTAATATTGAAGCCGCCCTGCGCGGCAAGCCAGTATTATTGTTCGCTGATTCTCCTTATGTACATTTTCCAAGAAGTGAGAAGGCAGATCGTCCGGACAAGCTTAGTACTCAAATTAAGCGTATGTTAGCTACACCTCCTCCTAATGAAGAAGAAATTGTAGAATCCTACGCCACGTATTTGGCTCGCTACATGCCAGGCCGTATTAATGACTGGAGCAGGCCAATTGAACCCTATGATATAAAACGCTATTGCGAATGTTTTAATAAACTTCGAACTTATGTTGTTGCCTTAAAGAATTAGCATAATAGTTATGTACAAACATTAATCGCGCACTTATCTCTGGTTTATGACCTCAACATATGCTTTTAACCTGAATCAGAACCAGATTATGCAATCTGGTTTTATGATTAAAATTGAATATTTTCTTATCTGCACGACGCTTTTTTTTGCAGCAATGTATTTCTGCTTACCAGTACCGTATTCAGAAGAGTTAGCCCTTTTATATCCATGGTGGGCGGAAAGAATTACATTTGGTAATATTCAGCTTTATGAAGTTTTTTCCCTGCTTTGGATCCTGCTCTTTGGGCATAAGTTAGTTAAAAGAGATTTTTGGATTAAACACGCCCTTATAAAAGGATCGGTGGTTGCGCTTGTCCTTCTTGCAATATGGTGCGGGCTTGTGTCAGTCGTGACCTCACCTTTGCCAGAGCTTGATGTGGGTAGGACATTCCGTCTTTTACATAATGCCGCGTTGCTTTGCGCTGTATTTTACTTGTCGCGCAAAAATCATCAATTACTTCTTACGTGCCTAGTAAGCGGGTTTTTAACCGGAACTATTATTAATCTTTTTATTAGTTACCAATATCCACATGTTATTTGCGGAGTTTTGCTCATGGCGGGTCAAAACACTCCTGGAGTGGCTATGGCTATAGCTATTCACATGTGTGCGTGGCTTTTTTCAGCAAGTCAATCTCCCCGCGCGAAAACTTTCTCTGTGTTTATCTTGCCTATTTTTGTTTTCGGAGCAGTTTTTAGCGCGTCCAAATTAGCATGGATAATTGTGTGTCTTGGTTTAATCGTTTGGGCGTATATTTTCTACAAAGCTGACGTTAACAGAAAAAGCATCGCAAGAATACTTAAACTGGTAAAGCTTGGCCTTGGCTTATTTCTTATTACTTTTACAATATATATAGCTTTTTCGTCTTTTAAAATTATGACTGCTCTTGAAGAAAATACAGAGACACAATTATTGATTGCTCTTGAAGCAAATACAGAGATACAATCAACTACTGGTTGCCCAGACTATACCTCCTCCAAATCAACTAATCCACTGACGAAAGCCACCTCTGTTGAGAATGCGCCGCCTACAATACAAAGTTTAAATTCTTTACTAACATCGTTACATAAAGCTAACGAGCATGCAATCAGGATATTAATTAGGAAAATACATGGCTTAAATGTTAGTAACTCTATTCGTTTGGCATATTTCTCTGGTACTTTTGAAATTATTACTAAATATCCTTTTGGTGTTGGTTATTCAGGTTTTTATGAGGCTATGATCAGTACAGATATTTATAAAAGTGGCAAAGCCGCACAAGAAGTGTCTATGTATGAGGCAAATCCACACTCTTCATTTCTATGGTATGCAACAGCGGGTGGAATAATAGGTGGATTGCTTACAATAATATCGTTTTATTTATTACTTAAAAACATTAAATTTGGCCTTGTTTCTGCGTTAGGTATATCTGGCTATGTATTTTTTCTAACAGCCGCATTATCTTTCCTAGCCATAGGATTAATTGTGCCCTATATCTTCAATTCAATAATTTTTATCGTTCCAACAGCCATTGCGGCGGGTTGGGGTGATCAAAGCCATAAGAGAAGTACATGAATATACTTGTAACTGGCGGCGCCGGATTCATCGGATCCCATCTTTGTGATCGTTTAATGAAAGATGGGCATGATGTCCTGTGTGTAGATAATTACTTTACAGGCAGTAGACATAATATCTTCCATTTACTCTCTAATTCTAGATTTGAAGTTATACGTCATGACATTACCTTTCCGTTACACGTGGAGGTAGACCAAATCTATAATCTTGCATGCCCAGCAAGTCCTCTTCATTATCAGTATGACCCTGTTCAAACAATTAAGACTAATGTGCATGGCGCAATAAACATGCTGGACCTAGCCAAGAGAGTTAAAGCAAGAATTTTGCAGGCTTCTACAAGCGAAGTATATGGAGATCCTGAGGTACATCCACAAAAAGAAGATTATTGGGGTCGAGTTAACCCGATTGGCCCCCGCTCGTGTTACGATGAAGGCAAGCGTTGTGCTGAAACATTGTTTTTTGATTATCAGCGTCAATACAATTTGGATATTAAGGTTGTACGCATTTTCAATACTTATGGGCCAAAAATGCAACCCGATGATGGTCGCGTCGTGAGTAACTTTATTATACAGGCACTTAATGGGGAAGACATCACAATCTATGGCGATGGGCAGCAGACCAGATCATTCTGTTTCATTGACGATATGATTGATGGATTTGTTCGCATGATGGAGAGTGAGGTAGGGTTCTACGGCCCAGTAAATATGGGAAACCCACAAGAATTTACTATGTTGGAACTGGCTGAGAAAGTAATCATCTTGACTGGCTCTAAATCAAAACTTAAATTTTGCCCACTTCCAACGGATGACCCCAGACAAAGAAAGCCTGACATTGGGCTTGCAACTCGTAATTTAGACTGGAAGCCACGTGTGCCTCTCGAAGAGGGCCTGAAGAAGACAATAGCGTATTTTAGCACGCTAATGGAAAAGTAATGATTATCCTTTTTTTATACTCAGAAATTATGGGTTACACCATGGCTACCCTTACAGAGTTAGCCAAGCAAGGTGCTACATTGCATGTAGTGCATTGGGATCATAAAAAGCTAACACCTTACAAATTTTGTTCAACACCATCTATAATCACTTACAACCGTTCAGAAATGTCTGTAAATTCCATGCAGAAGCTAGCTGACGATGTTAAACCAGATATTACCGTGGTCTCGGGATGGATGGATAGGGGTTACCTCAAAATTGCTAAGAAATTAATAAAGCAAAAAAGGCCGGTTGTTTGTGGGCTTGATGACCAATGGCATGGGCATTTCCGCCAAGTAATAGCATTTTTACTAGGGAGGCTTGGCTTTTTTTTTCGCTATTTCTCGCACGCATGGGTTACAGGAACCTATCAATATGAGTATGCAAGAAAACTAGGCTATAGCAAGGCGCAGATTATTTATGAGCTCTACAGTGCCGATATCACGGTTTTCCATAAAGCATATCTAGACTGCTTTGACCAGAAACTTAAGCAATATCCTCACCGCTTCCTTTTTGTAGGAAGACTGGAGAGTGTTAAAGGCTTAGATATTTTACTAAATGCTTGGCAAAAAATAGCTGAAATGAGAAAAGATTGGGAATTACATATTGTTGGCAATGGCTCGCTAAAATCAATGGTACTAAATGTGCCGGGAGTTGTAGTAAAAGATTTCATGCAACCTGATGCATTGGTAAAAGAGATTGCCGACACAGGCTGCTTTATTTTACCTAGCCATTTTGAGCCCTGGGGTGTGGTAGTTCATGAATTTGCAGCTGCAGGATTGCCACTTATTCTCTCGGACGTAGTGGGTGCAGCATCAACTTTCCTAATATCGGGGTTAAATGGGTATCATTTTAGAAGGGGGGATATAGATTGCCTTGTGCTGCGTTTACTACAAATCGTAGATTCCAGTGATGATAAACTAAGGGCAATGGCTCGGGCATCGCATCTGCTTTCAAATAGGATCCTACCAGAAACTTCAGCTGCAAGTTTACTTTCTATTCAAAGTTAAAATATGTCAAAATTATATGTGCAGTATGGTGCTGGAAACGAAGCTATCGATGGGTGGTTAAACTTTGATGCGTCACCAACCTTGAGGATGCAGAAAATTCCTATACTAGGTCGTTTGTTACGACCTTATCTAAATTGTGTATTTGATACAGATGTCAAATTTGGCGATATTGTTAGTGGTTTACCCTTAAAGCCAGAATCCGTAGACTTTCTTTTTTCTTCACATGTGCTTGAACACTTATCGCATACTGACTTTTGCAGCGCTTTAAAACACTCTTACACTTACTTGAAATCCGGCGGTGTCTTTCGCGTTATCGTGCCAGACTTAGCTTATTACATAGCTGAATATGAAAGAGCAAAGAGATCCGGAGATACTAATAGAGTTGCAATAGCCGCCTATAATTTTTGTAAAAACACGGGTTTTGGTATTGAAGAATCACGTAATAGTGTTTTTGGGCGACTGAAACAGGCTTTTTCAGGAAGCGACCATTGCTGGATGTGGGATTACGAAAGCCTTTATCAAGCCTTACTAGACCATGGCTTTGTAAATATTATGCGCTTTACTCAAGGAGCATCTAAGAATGAAATGTTGCTCCGTCCTGAACGTGACCACCAATTTGGGGATAAATTTGGTCAATATGGCCTTGCTTTAGAGTGCTCTAAACCCACAAAGCCCTAATATGAAAAAAAAAATAGCTGCGTTTTTTGATCCTAAAAAAACCACTTCTGGCCAGCGGTTTTATGAAGCCCTGTGCAATGAGCTATCCTCCTCAACTATTGCTTACACTGATAGTCCCGGCGTTGTTTTGTTTAATATTTCTGCACCCATTACAGAACTGTTAAAAGCAAAGTTGAAAAAAAGGAAGATTGTATTACGTGTAGATGGGCTCTGGTGGGACAGGATTTCGCCTGCATTCTTAGAGATATTTCCTGAACCTATACGATTTTTAATCCGAAAATTGTCACAAGTTAGCCGCCTAAAAGCTGTAATCACAGATATCGCAAATTTTATGAATGAAAACTACACAGGCTTTGCTAGGATTATCTTAGCAGATCACTTGATTTATCAAACATATTTTTGCAGAATTGTACATCAGCGATACTTTCCTAATAAGCCATTTAGCGTAGTCCTAAATGGCTCCTATTTCCGTGATGATATCAAATTTTTGACGCAGGATAATAGTATCATCAGGTTATTTATTATTTACAGCGATGCGCCCGCAAAAGGTGTGTACGAGACTTTGCAGTTTATTCATTGGCTAAATGAAAAGAAAAATACAGCTGCTGAATTACATATTCTAGGTTTTAACGGAAAAGCTCCCAAATACGCTCCTGCTGATATGCTGGCTATGATTCAACAGTCTCCCCACGTCATTACTTACCCACCGTTTAACTGCTTTAATGCTGAAACCGATGCGATCTTTGCAAAAATGCATTGTTATATATGCTTTTCTTATAGAGACCCCTGTCCAAATGCGGTAGTGGAGAGTATGGCCCATGGTCTTCCTGTGGTAGGGATTGCAAGCGGTGGCGTCACAGAAATTGTTGGTAATGCTGGGGAGCTCCTACCGTGGGATGACTGGCAGAACGGTTTTTTTGCTCCCTGTAGGCATGAGCACACGGTTAAAAATATTGATTTTGAAGCTGTTTTTTCATTACTAAAGAAGGTGACTGACGATCTAGATAATTACCGGGCAAATGTGAAGCAGCGATTTGTAGATGAGCTTGACGTAAAAATTTGTGCAGATAAGTATTTGTATACACTCAAAAAACTTGCAGAGGCCTAAATGATTTTTCATCGTCGATATACCCACTGCACGCCAAGATATATTAAAGATCGCCTGAAGGTTATGTACTATGAGCGTCTAAGTCCCTCCGATCCATGGCTTACATCACAAGCTGTTTTTTTATTAAATTCACTACTAAAACCAGAAGACATTGGAGTTGAATTCGGGTCGGGACGATCAACATCGTGGTTCGCAACGCGCTTAAGGCATTTGACCTCTGTAGAAAGCGATCAGAACTGGTACACCAGCACGGCTAAATCATTAGCCAATCAGGGTTTAAGTACAAAAGTTGATTACCGTATGTCCGCCAATGATGATGATTATGCAAACCAGGTAAACAGTTTCGCTGAGGGCTCTATAGATTTTTGCTTAGTTGATGGCAAAGTGCGCGATCGCTGCGCACTTGGGATGGTTCCTAAAATTAAATCGGGTGGGTTGATGGTGGTAGATAATATCAATTGGTATTTACCAAATGATCTGACACGCTCACCAGACTCAAAGCGCTCAGCCGATGGTCCTGAGTCAAAAACATGGGCTGCATTTGCAAATAAGGTCTCCTCTTGGCGTAAAATTTGGACAAGCAACGGCGTTACAGATACATGCATATGGTTTAAGCCTTAAACACAAAGATTATTGCCATAGTCAGAATACATTATTTAATTTGATAAACTCCTAACTTTACTGAATAAAATGTGTGGAATCAATGGCATAGCTTCAATAAATCCCGTTGCCGAGCGGAACTGGCTGAGTAAGGGACTAGAAGTTATTGCGCATCGTGGTCCCGATGATAAGGGAGAGTGGTGGTCTGAAGATGGCCGCGTTGGCCTTGGTCACAGGAGGCTTTCAATTCTCGACTTATCTCCCTTTGCGGGGCAGCCGATGCATGATAGCGCAGGCAACCTAACCATCACCTTTAATGGAGAAATATATAATTATTTAGAATTACGCACCGAGCTATCTTTGAAAGGCTACAACTTTCAAAGCAATAGTGATACGGAAGTGCTCATGGCCTCTTATGCCGCCTGGGGGGAAAATTGTCTTACGCGTCTTAATGGCATGTTTGCTTTTGCCATATTTAATCGTAATGAGCAGCGTATATTTCTAGCGCGGGATCGTGCCGGAGAAAAGCCGTTATTTTATAGCCTATCCAATGACACACTTAGATTTGCTTCCGAACTCAAAGCATTGCTTACTGACCCTAAATCTCCACGGTACATTGATACAGATTCATTGGACTGCTATCTAAAAATGGGATTCATTCCTGGAGATCGATGCCTTTTAAAAGGGTACAACAAATTAAGCCCCGCTCATGCCATGACTTATAGCATCCAAAGTGGTGCCATAAATGTATGGCGTTACTGGTCCCCCCCCGATTTTCATAAAGAACATGTTGTAGAAGCAAATTATGAATCAGAACTTTTAGGCGAGCTTGAGGCCTTACTTGAGGACGCTGTGGGTAAACAACTTATGGCTGATGTACCCATTGGCGTACTATTAAGTGGCGGCGTTGACTCTAGCATAATTACCGCTTTATCTGCCAGACATTCAAAAGTCCGTACATTCACCATTGGATTCCCAGGACATGGAACAATGGATGAAACCTCTCATGCACGCTTAATAGCAGAACATTTTAATACGGAACATACTGAATTGATGGCAGAACCAAAGGCTGCTGCAGATATTATAACATTTTTAGCACATCAATTTGATGAGCCTATGTCTGATACTTCAATGATCCCCACATGGATGGTAAGTAGTTTGGTTAGCAAGTATTGCAAGGTGGTTTTAGGTGGCGATGGGGGGGATGAGTTATTTGGGGGCTACCCACACTATAACCGACTGTTATTCCTAAAGAAATACTCCAGCCTTATTCCAAATATCGTGCGACATTATATAGCTAAGGGCGCTGCAGAATTAATACCTGAAGTGATGACGAAAAAGAATATTCGCTCATGGATAATGTTATTTAATACAGATTTTGAGAATGACATGCCGCTAATAACAAGCCATTTTGATATAAAAACCAGAAATAAATTAATGGGCAATTTTCCTACTTACACGCCGCAAGCTGAGAAAATATTTAATGCCTATGTACCGTCACAAACGGATTTAATACAGCGGATTACCCGCATGGATTTTGCTACCTACCTCGTAGATGATATTTTGGTAAAAGTAGATCGTGCCAGCATGCTTAATTCCCTGGAGGTGCGCGCCCCATTTTTGGATTTCAAAGTTATGGAATTTGCGTTTGGGCAAGTTCCCGGGCACCTTAAAGTGACAATAAATGCTAGAAAGATACTCCTAAAGCGCCTTGCAACAAAACTTTTGCCGCCAGATTTCGATCTTAAGCGCAAGCAAGGATTTTCTATTCCCCTAAATAATTGGCTTCAGAAAGGGCCCGTGCGCGATATGTTTTGGGATATTTTGGGCGCCCCAGAAGTTTTCTTTGACAAAGCAACTACACAGGAGCTATTGAGTAATCAGGATAGAGGCTTTAACAATGGCGAAAGGCTATTTGCGCTTGTGCAATTTGAACTTTGGCGGCGCCACTATGGCGCGAGTATACCCTGACGGTAAAAAATAGTAATGAAAACAGATATCATACCACGATTATGCTGTCCAATATCCCGCAAGCCACTTACTCTTTCTAAAGAAGACGCAGTCATAGATTCTACTGGCGAGATACAGAGCGGCTTTTTAGTTTCTGAAGATGGCCAAACTAGCTACCCTATTCGTAACTATATTCCTCGTTTTGTTGGTGGCGCTAATTATGCGGACAATTTTGGCATGCAATGGAATTTTTTTGCCCGCACCCAGCTTGATAGTTATTCAGGTCAGCCAATTTCTGCAGAAAGGTTTTGGAATACTACAGGATGGAAACCCGAAGATATACAGAATAAATGGGTTCTCGATATTGGATGCGGCTCTGGACGCTTTGCTGAGATAGCCCTTAAGGGGGGGGCAAATGTTGTCGCAATAGATTACTCAACCGCTGTAGATGCTTGCTATGCTAATCTTAAAATGCATCCTAAGTTGCACATTATTCAATGTGATATCTATTCACTGCCCTTCTTACCTGAAACCTTTGATTTTCTGTATTCTCTTGGTGTATTGCAACATACTCCTGACGTTAAGAAGGCATTTGCGGCTTTACCTCCCATGCTCATAGAGGGCGGCAGAATATGTACTGACTTTTATTGGAATCGCCTTAGCGCATTATTAAACCCCAGATACCTAATCCGCCCCATAAGCAAAAGGATGAACAAAGAAAAACTTTTTAAGTTTTTAGAAAAGGCAGTGCCACGAATGTTAAAAATTAACCAATTATTTGGACGCGCGCCCTATATTGGTAAATTTCTTAAAAAAGCTATCCCGGTTGCCGATTATTCAGATGTATACCAGTTGTCACCAGCGCAACAACAAGAGTGGGCATTGCTTGACACTTTTGATATGCTAGCGCCGGCATATGATAACCCGCAATCAATTGCAACAGTTTCAGAATGGTTTCACACAGCCGGCATTAAGAATATTGAGGTGTTTCACTGTGGACATCTTGTTGCACGTGGGGTTAAGGAAATAACCTCACATTGAGGCGCCAGCTCATTATTTTTCATACGATACAACAAGTTATGCGCCATTTATAATAGTTCAGGATATCCCCATGATTAAGATTGGCATAAACGCCTCACGCGCACGATCTGGTGGTGCGGTTGCACATATGAGAGGTATTTTGGAAGCTATCAATCCGGCGGATTATAATATCAGCGAAATCTATGTTTGGAGCTATCGTGAGCTTGTTGATGCTCTACCTGATAAACCCTGGCTAATTAAGTTTTGCCCTGAAGCGCTTAATGGCTCCTTAGCACAACAATTATGGTGGGAAAAAAGTAAACTCCCGGACGCCCTAAGAGGCAATGGATGCGATATCCTTTTAAACGTTGATGCCGGTTCTGTATGTCGCTTCAGACCCGCTGTCACAATGAGCAGAGATATGCTTTCTTATGAGCCTGGCGAAATGCGGCGCTTTGGCTATGGTAAGGCGTGGATTAGACTGCTGGTACTGCATTATGTACAAAACGCCTCCCTTAGAGCATCCGATGGCTGTATCTTTCTAACTAAATATGCAGGAGAAATGATAGTAAAATCCTGTGGTAAACTAGATAATATTGCATATATTCCTCATGGAATTAGCGAGTCATTTCGTGTTGAAAGGGCACAAAATTGGCCGCGCGCCAATGAGAGGCCCGTAAGGTGCTTATATGTCTCGAATGCCCTTCCTTACAAGCACCAATGGCATGTTGTTAAAGCTATTGAAAACCTTCGAAATCGTGGGTTTAATGTCCAGTTGGACTTGGTTGGTGGGGGTGAAGGTGCTGCGCAGAAGCGTCTTGAAGCACAAATTGCCAAGTCAGATTCGCAAGGCCTGTTTGTTACCCAGCATCCCTTTATACCCAAAGAAAAACTTCCGAAGTTTTTGGCCGATGCTGATCTTTTTATTTTCGCTTCCAGCTGCGAGAATATGCCCAATACCCTAATTGAAGCTATGGCCGCAGGTTTACCAATTGCATGCTCTAATCGTGGGCCAATGCCAGAAATTTTGGGTGAAGGCGGAGTATATTTTAATCCCGAGAACCCTGAATCAATTTCCAATGCAGTAGAAGAACTCATTACTAATGATGTTAAACGAATGGAAATAGCTCAACGCTCCAAGGAGCTATCCAATCAGTATTCCTGGCGTCGTTGTGAAAATGAAACATTTTCTTTTTTGGTGCAGACTGCTAGAAAGACTAAGAAAAGCTCATAAACCTTAAAAGTTTGCTATAGATGATGGACTCACGCCCCTATCAGATGTGTAAAAAGCTGGTACTTGATACTAGTTACCCTGGTATTACCTTTGATTCCCAAGGTGTGTGTAACCTGTATTATGACTTTCATAAAAATGTTAGTCCTCATTGGCATACAGGCGTCGAAAGCCGTAAAAAACTTGAGAAAATAGTCTTAGATATCAAGGATGCTGGTAAAGGGCAGGATTTCGACTGCCTCATGGGCTTGAGTGGTGGCGTTGATAGCTCATACATGTTGCATGCTATGGTGAAAGAATTTGGCTTAAAACCGCTGGTTTTTCATGTAGATGGCGGCTGGAATTCAGAGCTTTCTGTCCACAACATCAATGTCTTAATAGATAAGCTTAAACTAGATTTATATACCGAAGTTATTAACTGGGAGGAAATGCGCAATTTCCAGCTTGCCATGTTCAAAAGTGGTGTGCCGCATTTAGATATCCCACAAGATATGTCTTTTATTGGTGTCTTATATAAGTTTGCGAAAAAGCATAAGATAAAATACATTCTCAATGGCGGTAATATTGCGACGGAATCTGTGCCTATACCGCTTGAAACACTGTATTGGGGCACGGATATGGTGCAAATACGCGATATTCTCTCTAAATTCGGCACCGTGCCCATGAAAACTTATCCCTTTAGCTCGGTATTCTATCACAAAATATATTTACGATACCTATGCGGAGTGAAGGTCATAAAACCCTTAAACTATATTCCTTATAATAAAAGTGATGCTGTGGCATGCTTAGAGAATGAATATGGGTGGAAACCATACCCTCAGAAACACTTTGAATCCCGCTTTACACGCTTTTTTGAGGGTTATTGGCTTCCAACCCGTTTTGGTTTTGATATGCGCCGCATACAGTTTTCTAGCCTTATCCTGTCAGGGCAAATGACGCGTGATGAAGCATTATTACAGCTTGAAAAGCCGCCTTATGATAATGAGTTAATCAAACAAGACATCGACTATATCGCAATTAAACTGGGAATTACTACCACAGAATTAGAGGGTTATCACACGATGCCTAAAAAATATTACTGGGACTATCGTAATCAGCGCTATATTTTTCAGATCGGCGAGCGGCTACTCTTTCGCCTAGCCAAGACCCGCCGTGGAGGCGCCTTTTAGATGTCAGGCGTTACTTTAGTTAAGTATGGCTTGGGCAACATACAAGCCTTTATTAATATCTATCATCGCCTAAATATTCCCGTATTCATCGCAGAGAATTCAGAGCAACTTAAAAAGGCGGATAAAATCATCCTTCCAGGCGTCGGCGCATTTGACTGGGCAATGGAAAAGCTTAATAAATCGGGCATGCGCGACACCCTGGATAAAATGGTTTTGGTTGGTAAAGTGCCTATTCTTGGCGTTTGCGTTGGTATGCAAATGATGGGGCAACGAAGTGAAGAAGGGGCACTACCTGGCCTTAGCTGGATTGATGCAGATGTTATAAACTTACGGCATAATTTCTTTAATAATCAGCATGTTAATGGCCATCCACTACCACATATGGGCTGGAATGACGTTTTACCTGTTACAAAAGATACTATATTTAAAGATATAACAGATCCTCGCTATTATTTTTTGCATTCCTATATAATGACGCCCAAAAATAGTGCGGATATTTTAACATACTCCCGTTATGGTGGTGAGTTTGCATCCGCTATATGCAAAGAGAATGTTTATGGCACACAATTTCATCCGGAAAAGAGTCATGCATGGGGCATTGACTTGTTAAGAAACTTTGCAGAATTATAGCCATGCTTCGTCCCCGCATCATACCCTGCTTATTAATACAAAATGGCGGCCTGGTAAAGACCGTACAGTTTAGCAATCCCAAATACGTGGGCGATCCTATAAACGCGGTTAGAATATTTAATGAAAAAGAGGCCGATGAGCTTATGGTGTTGGATATAGATGCCAGCGTTATGGAACGCCCTCCAAATGAGGCGCTTATTTCCAAGTTAGCAGCAGAATGCAGAATGCCACTTTGTTATGGAGGAGGAGTCAAAACAGTTGAACACATAGAGCGACTCGTTGCTTTGGGGGTGGAGAAAGTTGCAATAAGCTCCGCAGCTGTAGAAACGCCGGATTTAATTACAAAAGCTGCTGAACATGTGGGAAGCCAAAGTCTCGTGGTAGTTATTGACGTAAAAAGAACGGGTATTATTGGACATCCAGAAGTAGTAACAATGAACGCCACCACAAGAACTGGACTCGACCCATTTAAATTTGCCTATAGAATGCAGGAGGCTGGGGCTGGAGAAATTGTTGTTAATTCAGTTGATTGTGACGGAATGATGAAAGGCTATAATCTTAACGATATCGAGAAAATGAGACAAAACATCAACTTACCTTTAACGGTATTGGGAGGCGCCGGATCAATTGATGATATACGTGAGCTGGTGGACAAATACTCTATTATCGGTGCCGCGGCAGGTAGTTTGTTTGTATTTAAAGGAAAATTCAGAGCCGTTTTAATTAATTACCCTTCTGAACAAGAAAAAGATATGTTAAACAGAATCATAAGCAACAAGGCCTGAGATTATATGAATACAAATGATGTTGATGATTATAAAAATAAGACTCTGCTGATTACCGGTGGAACGGGTTCTTTTGGCCATGCAGTCCTTAGACATTTAATGGATTCTGACTTACAGGAAATCAGAATTTTTAGTCGTGATGAGAAAAAGCAAGATGATATGCGGAAAATATACCGCAACTCTAAGTTGAAATTTCATGTAGGAGATGTTCGGGATTATCAGTCAGTATTAAATGCCACACGGGGAGTCGACTATATTTTTCATGCTGCAGCACTGAAGCAGGTACCTTCTTGCGAATTTCACCCCCTTGAAGCAGTTAAAACCAATATAGTAGGTACAGAAAATGTTCTAGAAGCAGCAATTATGAATCATGTAGCCCGTGTCGTATGCCTAAGCACAGACAAAGCGGTCTATCCAATTAATGCTATGGGTATTTCAAAGGCCATGATGGAGAAGGTTGTTGTCGCTAAATCGCGGAGCAGTTACGCCACCATAATTTGCGCAACCCGTTACGGTAACGTCATTGCATCACGTGGCTCAGTAGTGCCATTATTTATAGATCAGATTCGAGCCGGCCAGCCGATTACTATTACCGACCCTATGATGACCCGCTTTATGATGACATTGGACGACGCTATCAGTTTAGTATTACATGCATTTAAGCATGGACAGTCTGGCGATATTTTTGTTCAGAAAACACCATCTGCAACTATTAGAACATTATGCGAAGCCATAACTGATTTAATGAATGTGCCTAATCACAATATAGAAGTCATTGGAACGCGGCATGGTGAAAAGCGTTTTGAAGTCTTACTAAGCCGGGAAGAGATGGTAGCTGCGCAGGATTTGGGAAATTACTATCGAGTGCCGCCTGATTCTCGCGACCTGCTCTACGGAAAATTCTTCGACCAAGGAGAAATAAAAATATCCGATGCTATCGATTATAACTCAGATAACACCACGCGCTTAAATGTTGAAGAGATGAAGGATTTGTTACTTAAGTCGCGTATTGTACGGTCACTAATCAAAGGTGATCCGATCGAAATGGGAGGGTAATGCTTGAAAATTCTAGTAACAGGTGCAAAAGGATTTATAGGCAAAAACCTTATCGTTCGACTCAGTGAGTTGGGCAATTATGAGCTACTTGAGT
>WGNT01000170.1 GCA_016124425.1 Cytophagales bacterium | reverse complement strand
GTATCCCGAGAGCAGGCCAACCACGACGCATATGATGAACGCCACGATAATCCAGCCCCAAGGGATCAAGAACCCGCCAGGGCCGACCAGGCTACCTACTAAGTTACCAATGCCAATCCCTAAAATGACGCCTAAGATGCCTCCAAGGATACAGATTACTACGGCTTCTATGAGGAACTGCTGCCGTATTCTTACCGGAGTAGCACCCAATGCTTTTCGAATACCTATTTCCCGGGTACGTTCAGTGACTGAGACGAGCATGATATTCATCAGGCCTATCGCAGCGCCAAGAAGTGTGATAAAGCCGATACCAAACCCGCCAATGCGCAAGTATCCGGCTATCTCCTCCAAGCGCTCCCCTAATGTTTGTGATTTTGCCACTTCAAATGAATCTTCCATCCCAACCCGGTCGCCACGGACACTCCGCATAATACCAGTGGCCTGTCCCATTTCATATTCCATTTTTAGCGGGTCAGCGGTGCTTACGGTAATGGTATACCGGAATGTTCCGCGAACATCCAAATTCTTAGCGTTGAACAAGGGGATGACTATCGCCCGGTCAGCCCCGGAATCTCCCCCGACGCCGCCTTGCTTCTCCATTACGCCAATAATGGTATAGCGTCTCCCATAGAACGAAATATAGTCATTAATCGGGTTCTCTCCTTCGTCGAAGAGTGTTTCCTTTATCTCTGTACCAATAATGCAGACATTGTTCCCATATTGGATTTCCACGTTGCTAAAGTTCCTTCCTGTCTCGATACCGATTCCCTTGATTAGAAAATAGTTTTCATCCCCGCCAATGATCCGGCTGTTAGGATTGGTCTTTTTAGACTGCCGCTTTACTTCCGCGGATCCGCTTATAAAGGTAGTGATGGAAGAAACCCCCCGGTTTTTGTAGTTCTCTTGGAAATCCGTAGCCTCCCGGTAGGTGATAGTGGGGTAATTTTTTTCAGAAACACCCCCTGTTGACGCCCTTCCTCCTGAGACACCCCTACCGCGGATATCAAAATTATTTGCCCCGAACCCGGAAAGACTCTCTTCAATTTGGGATTTCATGGCATCAATGGCCGTAAGCATGCCCACCAACGAGGTGATTCCCACGGCGATGATCAACCCTGTCAAAACGGTCCGCAGCATATTGGACCTTACTGAGCGGAATGCTTCTTTAATATTTTCGAACAAATTCATATGGTGTTCAATTCTGGACTAAAACCCGGTTTATATATGGTTTCTCCCGTTAATAGTAACTATTTTTCTTTAAGATTAATGCATTCTGTCTCCGCGAATTTCCAAAGACTGCAAAACCTCCCGTTCATGATCCAACCATTCCCGCCACCGGGCCTCTACTTTTTCCTTTGGATAGTAGGTCTTCGCCAATTCGATGAAGTTAACATAATGCCCAGCCTCTGAAACCATTAGTTCGTAGTAAAAGTTCTTAAGTTCCTCATCTTCCAGACCTTGGGATAAAAGCTTAAATCGTTCACAGCTTCGCGCCTCTATAAGGGCATTCATTAGCAGGTATTCGGTGAGTTGTTGCATGCGGCTCCCTCCCTTGCGGACGAATTCCTGTAGTTTAACGACGTAGACGTCCTTCCGTGGATGCCCAAAAGGCAGCCCCCTTTTTTTAAGTTGATCCATAACCCGGGAAAAATGCTCCCATTCTTCTGCGACAACGGGAGTTAGGGTTTCTACCAGCTTGTCCAATTCGGGAAATTTAAGAATTAATGAAATGCATGAGGAAGCTGCTTTCTGTTCACAGTAAGCATGGTCTACCAGGATGTCTCCCAAGCTCATTTTCGCCACATCTACCCAGCGGGGATCGGTGGGAAGCTGCAGCCGCAGCATTTTGTTTTTGGTCGTTTCTTGCCAGCTCATCGATTAGTCAAAAAAGGCCCAAGTAATGCCTAAATCTAGGGTAGAATTCAGACCTGTATACCCCGGTGTCAGGAAATACCCCGGCCGTTCCATTGCTCCGGCATTGAGGTGATTGTACCGGAAAAGAACCCGGGTACGGTTGATTCGGAAGTTCAGAAACACATCTACTACGGGATATGCATAGATATTAAAACTGTCCTGTAGGTGAAATTGTTGCGTAGCTGGCATGTAGGCATGGGCGAAATAATCACTTCTATACCGACCTTCCACTCCCAGCTGTACATAGACGTTTTCATCAAACAAAGGCCCATCAAAAAAGAACCTACTGTTTACAAACCAGGCCGGAATTCGAAACACATCGGCGGAGCTTCCAGTAGTAACCGTATATACCGCTTCACTTTGCCAATGCCATTTCCGCGCAAACACCAAATGCGCATTGAAGCCCGGCATGACCATAAAGACGCCACCCGATGCCTGTTCGGGCACCATCTCTTGGTTGTAGTATACAAAATTGTTGATTCTGTTGATTGTGAGGTTTGGCCGAATTTTAACGTTTTTAAAATCCAGCTTGATCACCCCCTTGGCTTGGTCAACCCCAACGTTGGAAAAATCGTTATCCCACTTGTAATGGTTGCCGCTATACCGCTCTTGGGCAAGCGTGGGTCTGTATAAAGCTTTTGTGTAGCTTAGGTCCAAAAACGGAGAAATAAATAGCCCGTGTAAGCGGTAGCCGTCTGGGATCAGGTATTCGCCTTCTGCTTCAAAGGACCACTTATCATTTATTTCCCCCCTCAAGGCGCCCCCTAAAAACAGTTCCGTAAAGGAATTGTCATCGGCGAAAAAATAACTGGCCATCCGGCCCGTCCGAAGTTTTACGTAAGCGTTGTAATATACAGGGCCAAAATCTCCCTTAAACCCAACTTCATTGCTCCATGCTGAAAAGTGGTTATGATTATTGGTCGTATCCTGCCGGCTCTGCGCTTGAAGCGAGTCGGATGAATTGAATCGGTTGTTGTTAAAAAAAAGCGAATCGGACGTGTCAAGACGGGAGAAAAACGTCACCTGTTGCTTTTTTTTGTCAAACACATGGTAGGCTTGCCATCCTTTCAAAAGCTCGTATTGGTGGTAAATCCTGTATTCCTGACGAAGATCCGCAGCCCGCGAGTTTCTAAGCCATACTTTGGAATCCTCATAGGTAAAGTACAGTGAGGTAGTGTCAAAACTTGGTGGAATGATCCCGCCCTGTTCATTGACACGGTGTTTCATACGGGAGAAGGATGCCAGCAAAAAATATTTGTCGTTTTGAGACTTATAATTCGTATGAAAGGAATACGAATCATTTACAACCAAGTTGTCGTCCCGTCTTGTCGGATTTAGGGTCTTTCGTGCCCGGATCGTTCCATAGTGAAAGCCCACATTCCACTTAGGCGTGATGTTTCGCGTAAAGCGCACATCCAGTTTATTCCGGTTGCCCCCACCAAAAAAGGCGTCAAGCTGGGTATAGGGCGATTTTGTGTTAAAGTATTTAATGCTGTCCGGAGAATTATAGTAGATATCGTATACATGGAAACCAGAGGTCCTGCCGATCTGTTTGGGGGCTTCATAGAACACGGGTTGTGCGGCGGAACCCAAGTTGCCCAAATCCTGGTATCGGTACCAGGTATCCGCCACAGGTTCATAGTTATGTAGGCCGGTTAGGGAAGTATCCACTTCGATTTCCTCAAACTTGTTGTAGCGCAACAATCGTTCGTAATAGTACCTAGAGGTCCTTGGTCCATACACCATCTTCGTAGAATCATCCAATAAGCCTTTTCTTGGGGAATCATTATCTTCCGTGTCTGATTCAGTTCTGCGCTGCTGTTGCCCCTGTCCTTGAGGCATGCGTTGGGGGAACTGCTGCCCGACGACCTCCATGCCAAGTAGGAATAACATGGCCAAAAATAGTAAGGAGCGCTTATTCTTCACCTGTATACTGTTTTTCTTTGATTACCCGCCATACCATCTTTTCAATGACGGCTTCCTCTTCCTTTGGAAGATTCATTTCAATAGGCAAGGCAAAAATGGGAATTTCTGACCAATAAGGAAGAAAAATCTCCCCCTTTAATTTTACCGCGTCCTTTTCGGTAGTAAGTACCACAGGATCCATTCCGCGGTGTTTGACATAGCTAGCAGCGACCTTCCGAACATCGGCGACCGTATACCTGTGGTGGTCCGGAAAAGCAAACACATCCACAATACGGTAGGTAGCGGCTACCCAAGCAATCATCGCCTCATTGGAAGCAATTCCTGTCACCACGATCACGCTGTTTTGGATAGGCCTAGTCGTTTTTAAAACGGGAAAAGGTTCCCCATATTTTATACCTGCAAAAAGTACCGGCGTTTCGCGCTGCGTGAACTTCCAAATTTGGCGTCTATAAGCATCTTTTTGCGATGCGGTAATTTCTGGGCACTTGGTGACCACGATGATATCTGCCCGTCTTGCGCCAGATGCATGTTCCCGAAGGGTACCTAGCGGCAGGATGCGATCGTTAAAAAATGGTCTCTGAAAGGTCGTCAAAAGGATAGAGAAATCGCCAGTCACATAGCGGTGCTGAAACGCGTCATCTAGGAGGATCAAATTGACCTCCGGACGCTCCGCCAAGAGCAAGGGGATTGCTAGAGCCCGGGCTTCCCCTACCGCTACGGCTACCTTCTGACCGAATTTCTGATAAATTTGAAAAGACTCATCTCCAATCGCATCTACTGGCGTAGACTGATCCGCAACGACAAAGCCGGAACTTTTCCTTCGGTATCCCCTGCTTATTACTCCCAGACGCATGCTATCCTGAAAAACCCGGACTAAATACTCCACCATGGGCGTTTTTCCGGTTCCACCCATAGAAAGATTCCCCACAACGACCACGGGAACGGAAAAGATGGTGGCCTTTTTACTACCTATATCGAACAACTTGTTCCTGAATCCCGTAGCCGCTTGGTAAATCAGCGCAAAGGGATACAGCAACGGGTCATAGAAATGCATTGGAAGAATTTTGCTAGTTTTGAGAATCTACTTACTAATGACAAAGATATGGTTTATTTAATTAGCGACCTGATTTCCCACCTCGAAACTGTGGCACCTCCCGCTTACCAGGAATCGTACGACAACGCACGCCTGCTAGTAGGCAATCCCAAGGCGGAGGTAACAGGTGTCCTTTGCACCCTTGATGTCACCGAAGCCGTCGTGGACGAAGCCATACGTATCGGGTGCAACCTGATTGTCGCGCACCACCCCATCATTTTCAAAGGACTCAAGAGTCTGACAGGGAAAACATACGTGGAACGTACTGTGATCAAAGCGATCCGGGCGGATGTCGCTATCTATGCCATACATACCAACCTCGACCATGTGTCCCACGGTGTGAACGCCAAAATCGTGGAGAAACTTGGTCTCCTAAAGCCCCGCGTATTGGTACCAAAAAAAGATATTTTGACAAAGTTAGTCACTTTCGTACCGATTAAAGATTCACAAACTGTAGCTAACGCGTTATTTGCAGCAGGAGCGGGAACGATAGGCGAATACAAAAACTGTAGTTTTCAAGTAGTGGGCAAAGGTACCTTTTTCCCTATGGACAATGCCCAACCGCACTTGGGGCAGGTGGGAAAACTTCATGAGGAGGAAGAACTAAGACTTGAAGTGATGTTTCCGACCTATATACAGGGAAAAATCATCGCAGCGTTAAAAAATGTGCATCCTTATGAAGAGGTTGCTTATTACCTTCACCCATTAGCGAATGAAAACCAGGAAGTAGGAGCCGGTATGGTTGGAGAGCTTCAATCTGACATGGAGGAAGCCGAATTCCTTTCCTACCTGAAAGAACGGATGCAGCTACAGGTTGTAAAACACACTCCCCTACTTGGGAAGCGCATTCAAAAAGTCGCGCTATGTGGCGGGGCGGGGATATTTCTGCTTGAGGCCGCCAAAAGGTCCGGCGCGGATGTTTTCATCACCGCAGACGTGAAGTACCATGAGTTCTTCGATGCTGACAACCAGCTGATTCTCGCTGATATCGGACATTATGAGAGTGAATTTTTTACAAAAGAATTGATATTGGATATTTTGTCGCAAAAATTTAGTAATATTGCACTCTATTTGTCAAATGTAGTCACGAATCCAATAAGTTACCAATAATAAATGGAAAGTACTGTTGCACAGAAATTGGAAGCCATTCTCCATCTTCAAAACATAGATTCTCGTTTAGATTCAATTTTTAAAGTCCGTGGCGCATTGCCGGAAGAGGTTCAAGACTTAGACGACGAAATTATAGGATACGAAACCCGCCTTAGTAAGTTTAATGCTGACATCGACCAACTTGGAGATGAAATCAAAAAGTACAAGGAAGCGATAAAAGAGTCCGAAAAGCTGATAAAGAAATATCAGGAGCAGCAAATGAACGTCCGGAATAACCGGGAGTACGATGCCATCACAAAAGAACTGGAACTTCAGGATTTGGAAATACAAGTTTCGAAGAAGAAAATAGGTGAAGCCCAGTTTCGGATCGAAGAAAAACAAAAAGACATCAATGACCTTAAGGAGATACTCAAAGACCGTCAAAATGACCTCAACCAGAAAAAGGGGGAGTTAAATGTGATCGTTTCTGAAAGTGAATCCGAGGAAAGCAAGCTTAAATCCGAGCGAGACAAATCGGTAAAGAAGGTGGATGAACGGTTATTTAAAAGCTATGAGAAAATCCGTCAAAATGCAAAAAACGGACTTGCAGTAGTATTGGTAAAACGTGGGGCATGTGGGGGATGTTTCAACGTAGTGCCTCCGCAGCGACAAGCGGAAATCCGAGAAAAGAAAAAACTGATTGTCTGCGAACACTGCGGAAGAATATTCGCAGGGGTAGAGGACGAAATCGAGGATGAATCTTCAGCAAAACGAAAAAGAAGCAGGGCATAACGTCCTTTTTATAAACCCGGTCTGTACCGGGTTTTTTTATGCACGCTCGGAATTACATTCGGCGATAACAGTCCACTTAGCCATTCGCTTAGGTAAAAACCTGCTAATCGTTTGTTGCGTCTACTATCAGGCGGCGCTTAAAACCTGAACCGGGACAGCAGGCCGGATTCCAGAAAATCCCACGGCTGGTGATAATTATAAATTTAGCGATTAAAAAAGTAACTTTTTGTTGACAAAGTCAGTTTATTCCTGTAAATTGTCGGCTATGAAAAAGTTTTTCTTTCTACTTCTGTTCAGTTGTTGTACCGTGTTTTCTTTTGGTAAAGAAAAAACCGAAAAGACCTTTTTGGTATTGTTTCAAAAAGAGGAATTAAAAAAATTCAACAGCAGTCCTGCCAAAATCGAGCTTAATTTTTTGGATAAATTTGACACCCGTGCCTATAGTGGCAACTCCGATGCCTCTTTGTTAATTACTGTGCCTTTCGTCCATTGGGATATCTGTGACATGGGAAAGGCTTTGGTAATTGTTGGAAACAACAAGTTGGTTCGGTTGGATGAGGTCGCGTTTAGGATCATTGATATGGATCAGACAAAAGAGGAATTTCAATACATGCTCTCCGCAACGCCGGCTGACGCAAAACCGGAGAAAAAGAAAACCACCCCTCAAAAATTGGTGTTTTAACCGTAAGGAGTTGCCGAATAGCTAATTAGTCGGAATTCTCCTTTATCGGATAAGTCTAGTTCATAGCAACAGAGATTTTGGTGACGGAACACGTCCATAAATCGCAGGTCATAGCCCAACAGCAAACACATTAGAATACGTATCGCCCGGCCGTGCATGCATACCATAATCGTGTCCCCCTCCACCTTACGAATGGCGTCGATAGCCCTCATTAGCCGTATGGCGACATCCTGTGGGGACTCCCCCCGATCTATTTTGTAGTCCAAAAACCCTTCATTCCATCTGGCTAGCATGTTCATGTAGTATTGGTTTTCCGCTTCGTCCATCGGAGTTCCCTCGTAAATTCCCCATGAAATCTCATTGAGCTCAGGTAGGCTTGTATACGGTATTCCTTTGTCTAAAAACTTCTCTATAGACTGCCTCGTGCGTATCAGTCCTGAAATAAAAATATGGTCAATGGGCAAATGCCTGTTTTTTTCAAAAAACGAATCCGCCTGTAACCTGCCGGTCGCGTTGATTGGAGCGTCTATACCACTACCTTGTACCACACCCTTCAAGTTGAAATCAGTCTGTCCGTGTCTTACGACATATATTTTTTTACTGCTCAAGATTTCTTTATTTTTGAATCCAAATCCAAATAAAAAACTTTTATCCCACAAAACATGATATTCACCGGAAATCTGAGTCTGGATTTTTTAAACGAATGGAGTGAAAATACCATGGTCTCCCATCTGGGTATCCGTTTTACGGAAATCGGCGAAGACTACTTAGCGGCTACCATGCCTGTCACAGACAAAACCAAACAACCCCTAGGATTGTTACATGGTGGAGCAAATGTGGCCTTGGCAGAAACCTTAGGCGGTGTAGCCGCTACCCTTACAGTAGACCGCGAGAAGCAGTATTGCGTGGGACTTGAAATAAATGCCAACCACTTGAAACCTGTGAGAGAGGGATCAGTTAAAGGTATAGCAACCCCGATTCATCTCGGGCGAAGCACGCAGGTGTGGGAAATACGCATCTATACTGCCTCAGAACAGCTTTCTTGTATCAGCCGAATCACCATGGCCATCATGACGAAATGACCTCTATGGATACCCTATTAGATCAAAAAAAAATACCGTTAAAAGGGTTTTTGGACGTGGTAATGCTGCATGCCTTCAAAAACAACGCACAGATAGCCATCTGGCGAAAGCCTAAGGAAAACAAAATTGAACTTATCGTAGATACGGAGGAAAGGCCTTCCTATGTAGATCCGGAAATAGAGTCGCTGCCGTCAGGATACATCCTTCATCCTTTTCGGGATGATACCGGCAAGAAGGTATTATTCATCCGCGCGGAGACCTATTATACCATTGAACTGGATCATGTAGAGGTACCTGTTGCCGATGAAGACATGTATCAGACCTGGGTGGCGGACCACAGGGATATGCCAAATAAAATTCGCGCCGCATGGCGAAAAGGGCAGTCCAATCAACAAGAACCAATACCTCCCACCACCTCACAAAGCACCTTTTTACAAACCGTACGCAACGCGCTAGCGTCCATACAGAACGGTACCTTGTTTAAGGTTGTGCCGGCGCGGGTAAAGGTGCAGGAGCTCGATCCAGACTTTGATATCGCTGAGACCTTTCTTCGGCTTTGCCATGCCTACCCCAATGGATTTGTGAATTTTTTTCACATCCCGGAGATAGGCACATGGATAGGGGCCTCTCCTGAGGTGCTGATAAAAACGACCCAAAACAGCTTTTATACCATGGCCCTTGCGGGTACCCAAAAGGCATTCGGTGAAAACCCCTTGAAAAATGCTGCGTGGACCCAAAAGGAAATAGAGGAACAAGCCTTGGTCAGTAGGTACATCGTCAACTGCTTTAAGAAAATCCGTTTAAGGGAATACGATGAAATCGGACCTAAGACAAGTATCGCCGGTCCCCTGCTGCATCTTAAATCAGAATTTAAGGTGGACATGAAGGCGACTAACTTTCCCCAGTTAGGCACCGTGATGTTAGACCTGCTTCATCCTACCTCAGCAGTGTGCGGCATGCCACGTGAAGCTGCCTTGGCATTTTTGGCGAGAGAGGAAGTGTTTGACCGCGCTTTCTATGCCGGCTACTTAGGGCCGGTGAATATCCGGAAAGAAACCGCCATTTTCGTGAACTTACGCTGTGCCAGGCTGCTTGGTGATAGGGCCATACTCTACGCCGGAGCTGGCATCACGGAAGATTCCGTTCCGGAAAAGGAGTGGGAAGAGACCGAATTGAAATGTGATATTGTTGGCAAATTTCTTCAAAAACAACCCGCCCCTTGATCATACAACCCATCATAGACCTGGCAAGCATTTGTGCGCTCAGAGGAATCAAAGAAGCCGTCTTGTCGCCAGGTTCGCGCTGTGCCCCCCTGTCCCTTGCCTTTATCCGCCATCCCGAGATCCACTGCCGGACCATCTCGGACGAGCGTTCAGCAGCGTTTATCGCCTTGGGCATGGCACAGCAATTGGAAAAACCGGTTGTCTTGATTTGTACCAGTGGCTCCGCTGCACTCAACTACTTCCCCGCTATAGCCGAAGCATATTTCCAACAAGTTCCCCTTTTGGTACTTACTGCAGACAGACCCGGAGAATGGATTGACCAATGGGACGGGCAGACCATCCGGCAAAAAGAGGTCTATGGGAGCCATGTAAAACGGAGTTATGCGTTTCCCGATTCTTTCGAGCATGCGGACAAACGTTGGCATGGCCATAGAATCATCAATGAGGCCATTAACGAGAGCATGGCGTTCCCTCCGGGGCCTGTTCACATCAATATCCCCCTTCGTGAACCTTTTTACCCCACAGCAGAGGAAGTATTTGATTATTCGGTTCCCGTCCCCATTAGCGGCAGCTCCCAAGGCATGCTGACCCTAAGCCAAGAACAGAAGGCCAAGTTGGTAACAAGCTTGCAGGGGTTCCGGAAAATCGCCATCATTCCTGGACAGCAAAAACCAAATCCTGCAATCCGCGAACTGCTAACGCTCCTTACCAAGCAGTCTAAAGCAATAGTTATAGCCGATCTGATATCAAATACTCAAACAGCGGATGTAATTACCCATCCTGATTTCATTCTGCAGAACGTCGCTGATAGAAACCCCCTAGTGCCTGATTTGATCATTAGCTTCGGCAAGAGCATACTCTCCAAACCACTCAAGCAGTTTTTGCGGAGCTATTGCCTGATGCATTGGCATGTACAGGAAGGAGGATACAGTCCTGATCCTTTTCAACGCCTTTCCCGGATTATTCACTGTCAGCCACTTTCCTTCTTATCGATGCTTTCAGAAACATCCTTTGCCAGTGATCCTGATTTTATTGGTGCTTGGAGCGCAGCAGAAAGCCGTGTCAGGTCGGTCCTTCCACAAGTCATGCAAGAGGCTGCCTTTGGAGAATTTAAGGCACTGTCCCTTTGCCTGGATAAGGTCCCTCCATTCACCAAAATGCACATTGCCAACAGCATGGCCATTCGCTACGCCAGCCTTCTTGCATCCGTTCCCAGCACAGTGGAGATCATTGCCAACAGGGGAACAAGTGGGATCGACGGATCTTCGTCCACGGCCGTTGGTTGTACCTTTACGACCAAAGAGACGGTCACTCTGATCACGGGAGATATGGCGTTCTTTTATGACCGAAATGCCTTTTGGCACAAGTACAATCTGCCAAACCTGCGAATCATTGTCTTGAACAATCACGCAGGAGGAATTTTCCGACTGATCGAGGGGCCCGCTCAGTTGCCTGAACTGGAGGAGTTTTTTGAAACTTCCCAACGGCTATCCGCTGTCAATCTTGCCGATGAGTTTGGCTTTGACTATGCAGGTGTTCACGCTGAAGAAGCACTTCAGGCATCTCTGAAGCAGTTTTATGACAAATCTTTCCGTCCCAAATTGTTGGAAATCTTCTCTGAAAGCAAAGCAAACGCTACGGTTCTTAAAAACGTAAAACAGCTGCTAAAAGACCGAACCGCCTCTTCGACAGAACGGAATGGGTAATCAGTGGGAACCAGGGGTATCAGAACCTACACCGGTGATAGGTTGGCTCAAATAAAAAATATGGAAACACCGTCGAGAAAGAGGATTATTTTTGCTAATTTTCGCCTCAAACAGGCGATCTTCCACATCTTAGGCGATTTAAGGGTTATCTAGCCAGATGTCTGCTTCCCAAAGGCAGCCATCTACTTGAAAGTCTGCCCGTTTTAACAAATAAAATAGAAAAAGCAAACGCATATGAAAGCCGAATACAGCGAAAAAGAAAAAAATCCACTGCAAAGCATTGAAGAATGGGAAGAAGATTTGCTTGTCAGGTATCCAGAACCAAAAGATAGCGAGCACAAGGGTAAGGAAGACTACAGAAACTACCAAGACTCTGAGCGCGTAAATACGGTTAGGGAATTTTACAGGTTAAACCATAAATACCAGACCTACGACTTTGTTGTAGAAAAGGAAAAAGAGTTTCTGAAGTTCGAAAAGAAGGAGATGCCCTTTTGGGATGCTGTGTCCTACCTGAACACCCTTGTGGACGATTCGGACCCGGATACCGATTTAGACCAACTGCAGCATTTATTACAAACTTCCGAAGCAATCCGTGCGGACGGACATCCTGACTGGTTTGTACTTACCGGGTTCTTGCACGATATGGGCAAGGTACTTTGCCTGTTTGGAGAACCCCAATGGGCGGTAGTAGGTGACACGTTCCCAGTGGGGTGCCAGCATTCGAACAGCATTGTTTATCCGGAGTTTTTTAGCGAAAATCCGGATTCAACAGATGCGCGTTTTAACACCAAGTATGGCGTTTACTCGCCCAACTGTGGCCTAGATAACGTAAAGATGTCTTGGGGTCATGACGAATACTTGTACCAAATGATGAAGAATTACCTTCCTGAACCGGCACTTTACATGATCAGGTACCATTCGTTCTACCCTCAGCACCGTGAGAACGCCTACGATCACCTGCTTAATGACCACGACAAGGAGATGTTCAAATGGGTGGATAAGTTCAATCCCTATGACCTCTACTCAAAAGTTCCCGTTCCACCGGATGCCAAAGCGCTACGTCCCTATTATGAGGACCTTGTAGCCAAGTATTTGCCTTCTACACTTAAGTTTTAATCAGTAGCTAGTAAGTACACCCAAACAGGTTTTACCCGATACTTCTTTAGGATTTAAATCGGAAAAAACATCCGATTAAGTCCTAACTTCGAATACCCATTGTTCCCCAAATCTTCCCTGCAAGGGTTTAGGTTTGGGGAATTTTATACCGTAATCGCCCACCCCACCCGCCCATGCCTCTCTCCCCCCCCCCC
>WGNT01000123.1 GCA_016124425.1 Cytophagales bacterium | reverse complement strand
TAAAGTTCAAATCTTAAAAAAAATCAGAATTGCGCTATTTACTAATTTTTTAAATCCAGCCAAAGCTTAAAACTACTGCCAAACTATCTTTTTTATTTTCATGAGGCACAACGGTTCAGGCTAAGAAACGTAGGGGATTTCGAGCTGCGTTCTTGTCGACCGAGACAAGAACAAAGTAAGGAAATTCACTGTTTCGAACTGCACTGCAACCCCTATGTTTTCTTAGCCATTGTTGGCATTAGTTTTTTTCTTTTTAATCTATGTCTTACAAAAGCAATTAGTCCGACAGCTAAATACATTAGTCCAATGTAGAAGTCCGAGTTTGATTTTGATAGCTCGTCTTCAATTTTTAGCACTTCATTTTTGTTCAAATAAGTGAATCCATTAATTTTTATAGATGTTAAGAATATGTCTTCGTTTGAATTAATTCTATCATTTTGAGTCCTCGCATAGCTAATCGAAATTTTGTCCCCTTTTTTTACTTTTTGTTCAAATAAAGCTTTTTGAAATACGCTTAAATAATTGGCAGGAACTTGAAATCTATTTGAGTACCCTTCAATCCATATGTAGTACTCACGCCCCATATTTTTGAATCCTGTATTATCCAAAAAGGTATGGTGAGCATATTGGCCTTCAACACTAATCAAGTCTTGCTCACTTTTTATAAAATCTCGATTTACTCCTTGATAAGCAAAATAGCAGAAGGCTAGAACCCCTAGAGTCAAAATGATATTTCCTTCGTTAAAATACTTTTGCATTTCGTCTAATTAATGCCAACGGTTAGCATAGCCGCAGTGCGACGTTAGGAGCATTGTCGGCTATGCAGTGTTAGCCACAATATCCTCTTATCAACCATAGACTTTCATAAAAAAGTATTCTCCACTCGGGTTTGCTTGCCTCGAAAAATAACCATGAAGAAGTTTAGTTTTTTGAAATTCTTTTAACTGATAAAACAAATCCTCATTCTTTTTTAAAATCTTTATTCTTTGATTCTTCTCAATTAACCCCAATTTAAATTCTAGTTCTACCAGTTGTTCATGGGATAATTTTATGTTCTTTCTAAATTCTTTGGCTAGTTTTTCGAAAAAAACATGAGAATAGCCTACGCTTAAAATATCTGATACTTCCATATAAAATTGACTATATTTTGGAGTAATGCTATCATCGTTAAAATCAAAATTCGGCATAGGCATTTTCACAGTTTCTCCGCTGTCTAACTTCACATTTACAAAATCTTGTTGCTTAGGTTTTTCCTCTAGGGAAATCGAATGTCTATCCAAAGAGTCTTCAATTTTCTCTAAAACTTTTGCCGCTGAGTCTTCATAATATTCGATTTGACTAGTTGACGGATTGGCAATAGTTTCTATAATTCGCTCAAATAAAAGTTCAAAATATGATGCCAGTTGAATTAAATTTTGCCATTGTTCGTCATCATTAGTCCATTTCCTCACAATTTCTCTTACACTGTTAATCCTTTCCTTGAAGGTTGGGTGAGAATCAGAAGTCGGAAATTCTAATGCTTCTAGACCTGAAAAAATCATCAATCCAAATTCAATCCCGACATACCTTAAATTATTAAGAACCGGATTTGAATCAATACAATCGGTGTATATCCCCAATAAAACAGACGCAGCAGTTGCATCGCTAACGAATTCGCCAAAATGAGGGTGGTCATCACTTCTAATAAATCCTTTGTAATCACCAAAAGTTAACCGTTCAATTACTTTCTCGAAGCTTAATTTATCTTCTTTTGGAAAAATGATATGACCTAGTTCATGAGCTAGAAAAAAACTCTCAACTTCTGTCGTTATTATGCTTGCGATTTTTTTCTGATATTCATGAATATTATACTCAGGTCCAAACGATTGTCCTGTCTCTTGAAACCACCAAAATATTTCCGCTACAATTCTTACTGTATCATCGAATGTCTCCCCTGTTTCAACACCTAGGTTATGGTCAACAACCCTGGTAGAAATAGCTCTAACAACTCTGTAAACAAATTCTGATAGCCCCGAATGGATAACAACGGCATAATCATTCTCTGAGACTTCTTTTACAAATGCTTGTGGGTCGCTTTTTTGAATTTCAGCAACATTGATTGTACCATTATTGATTTTATGCTTAATAAATTCTGGCAAGCGGTTTCCCAAATGAGCAATTAACCTTCCAGCTAAATCCGGTTCATCACCTATTTGCTTAACTGGGTATTCCTTTTTAAGATGCTGTATATAGGTTAAAGAATCCACTCCTACTTCTTTTTCACTAGTTTAATCTTGATACTTGAACTTACCTGCATTCCCACATTCCCAATAAGACTAATGCTTCCATCTGCACCAATAACACAGTTAAGTTCAACTGAGTCTAAATCTAAGTTTTCCGTTTCAACATTTTCTTCTCCTAACAAATGGTCAAATTTTTTCACGAGATTAAGAATGTTCTTTCCTACAACTTCCGAGCTTACATCTGCAATAGAGTTCTCGATAAGTTTTTTCCCAAACTTTGGAAGTGCATAGTCTTTATCAGGCTCTTCGGGAACCTGCACGATGATAGAGATTTTTTCGTTATTCATGTTTTGTTTTTTATTGTGGCTAACACTTGTATATACGCAACTCCCCTTTCACGCTATTGCGTCTATATCCTCTTTGTCCACAGGTGTCTCGGGAGTTTCCGGTACCAAATTAAGGATTTCGTCGATTGAATCTAGCGGACTCTCGATATTTTTGTTTGAAATGGAAAGGATGTGGGTATAAATTTCTGTGGTCTTGCTGCTTTCATGACCCAATAGTACCTGCACATACCGCAAATTAGTCCCTCTTTGAAGCAAATGTGTTGCAAAGGAATGCCTAAGTGTGTGTACAGTTGCCCAAGGGTTGGAATTACTCTTTTCCACGGCCCTCCTAAAAACCGCCTGTATGCTCGTAGCCGAATATTGGCCGCCATCTTGCCCTTCAAACAGCCAATAGCTAGGCTTATACGCTTTGTAGTATTTCCTTAGTATTGCTAATAGAACCGGCGAAAGTACCGTCTTCCGGTCTTTTTTGTTTTTCGCACCTTTGATAAATATGTACCCTTCATCGGAATGGATGTCTCTGTTTCTGAGGTTGATTGCCTCGCTGATCCGAAGGCCTGCACTGTAGATTAGCATCAAAATGGTCCTGTGCTTGAGGTTTTCCACGCTGCCCAGGATATCTTTTACCTCTTCCTTGCTTAGTATATTGGGTAGGGTAAGGCTCCTTTTTGGGCGCTGAATCTCGTATACCGTCCGTTCTCTGCCTAATACATGCTCAAAATACGCCTTTATGGCATTTATTAGCGTATTTTGGGCGCTTTCGGAGATGCCATATTTCGTAATTTGATGATAGACAAAGGCCTCAATCTCTTCCTTCCTGATATCGCGGATATCTCTGCTTTCAAAAAAAGACAAAAATTGACTTAAAGCGGATGCGTAATTCTTTACTGTAGAAGGACTGTAGGCCTTGAGTACTAGTTTCTGCTCCAGGTCAGCCAAGGCCTGTACCGACTGTTCATTAAGTGTTTTGGTCGGGATGGCCACCTTTTTGTCCGCCTCCCTTACCTCATATTTTCCTTTAAAAAGCCGTTGAAGTAACTCCCAGTTTTCCTTCGTGTTTACCACACTCCAAAGCTTTTGTGACGCGTGATAAAAACTGGTATTGATTCGCTTAAACTGCTCCCGCTCCTGCTTAAGTGCGTAAGGAATATAGATTTTAATGCGGCTTGCCTTCGGCATTGGCTGGTAAATAATGATTAGCTGATTCATATCCATAACTTTTTTTTTGAAGCAAGATCAATTGGTAAATGCTCGGTAGCCGTATAACAAACGTTTATAGTCGATTATATCCGTTTGTAAACGTTTATAAGCGTTTGTACACGGATAATTAGATCGGCCTGTTCTTTATTGAACGCGCGGGATCAACTCTCCCCTAAAGTTTCCACCACCCCATATCATAAATGCTGTGCAGATACCTGCCGCTATGGAAAGGGGTATACATCGCGCGGGAAAGCTCCCGCCGGTTTCGTCTACGAAGCACATAGGGACCCAAACGCAGGATATCGGTTAGAAGCTTGTTGCTACCGAATATGTGGATGTATATAATCTATTGGGGTGCTTTTCCCTGGGTAAACCAGACAAACTCGGTCGTAGTAGCAAGTGTACCTGTTCAGAAAGTGCAGGGCGACAGCCCAACCGGTTAGATTTAGCTTTCCTGGAGGGAGAAGTTTTTCTAGCTTTGTCGATAACTTGTCAGGAACCTGACCTTTTTCCGTCTGTAATACAAATATATTTGCCATCGTTCATCCATTTCCCCTATGCGTCTTTTCCTTCCCCTCACCACAGCCTACCGCGTCCTACTCTGCTGCGGCCTGATGTTTACAGTAGCCTGTCAGGCCTCTGGCCTCGGATCGGATGGGTCTACCCCGCCTACCCATGAGCTATTCGATGCGCTGCTGAGGAAGTATGTCACAGCGGATGGCAAAGTAAATTACCCCGGCTTTATTGCGGAGAAACAGGCCTTTCAAACCTACCTGGACAAGTTGAGTAGCAATGCCCCCGACCGCAGCACCTGGTCTAGGGAGGAGCAACTCGCCTATTGGATCAACGCCTACAATGCGTTTACCATCAAACTCATTATCGACAACTACCCCGTGGCCAGCATACAGGATTTAAAGCCTATGCTGAATATCCCCCTTGTAAATACCGTCTGGCACCTCAAATTCTTCCAAATCGGCGGACAAGATGCCTCCCTCGATGAGATCGAACATAAGATCCTCCGAAAGGAATTTGACGAGCCCCGCATCCATTTCGCCATCAACTGCGCATCCTACTCTTGTCCACCGCTGCTGAATGAAGCCTTTACGGCGGCAAAGCTCGATACCCAGCTGGATAAAGTTGCAGTAAAATTTATCAACGACCCTAAGCGGAATGTCATTAGCCCGGGAAAAGCCGAACTTTCCAAGATTTTTTCGTGGTTTAAAGGTGACTTTACCAAAAATGTGTCGTTAATTGAGTTCATTAACCGGTATTCCCGGGTGAAGCTAAACCCAAACGCAAAGATTTCCCACCTTCCTTATGATTGGTCGCTAAATGAATAATACCGTCCGAAAAATCGTAATCATTGGCAACGGTATCTCCGGGGTTACCTGTGCGCGGCATGTGCGAAAGCGGGACAGCAGCTCGGAGATCCTGATTATATCCGGTGAATCCGACCATTTCTTTTCCCGTACCGCCCTGATGTATATCTATATGGGCCATATGAAATACGAGCACACCAAACCCTATGAAGACTGGTTCTGGGAAAAAAACCGGATAGCGCTCATACGGGGCTGGGTCACCGGGCTGGATTACGCAGCAAAAGCGCTGACGCTTGCATCCGGAGAGCAGATGGCCTACGATACCCTAATACTGGCCACAGGCTCTACCCCAAACGCCTTCGGCTGGCCCGGACAGGAGCTAAAGGGAGTACAGGGGCTATATTCCCTGCAGGACTTGGAGCAAATGGAGGAAACCACGCCACGAATACAGCGGGCTGTGGTAGTGGGAGGGGGCCTAATCGGCATAGAAATGGCCGAGATGTTCCGCAGCCGGGACATTCCGGTGACCTTTCTGGTCAGGGAACGGAATTTCTGGGATGCGGTACTCCCTACGGAAGAAGCCAAGCTGATCAACCGCCATATCCTTGAGCACCATATAGACCTGCGCCTGGAAACTGAGCTGAAGGAAATCCTTGCCGATGAGACGGGAAGCGTACTGGGAGTCGTGACAAAAGCAGGGGAAGAGATCGCCTGTCAGTTTGTGGGGCTTACCGTCGGCGTGCGCCCCAATATTGACTTTCTCAAAAGTAACAACGAACAACTTTCCAAGCAGGGGCAATCTACCCTTGAACTCAACCGAGGGATCCTTGTATCGGGCTTTTTTGAGACCAATATAGCGGATGTCTATGCGATCGGGGACTGCGCCGAATTCAGGGAAAGCCTTGCTCCGGATAGGAAGAACATCGAACAGGTTTGGTATACCGGGCGAATGCACGGAGAAACCCTGGCCTACAACCTTACCTCGTCTACCCCTGCCTCTTACAAACCTGGCGTCTGGTTTAATTCGGCCAAGTTTTTGGATATTGAATACCAAACATACGGCCACGTGCCCCCTTTTCCGCTGGAAGGTTCGGACAGTATCTACTGGGAGGACCCGAATGGAAAGGTCGCTATCCGTTTGGTTTATGAAAAGGAGAGTACAAAACTGTTGGGCGTGAATGCCTTGGGCTGGCGGCTTCGGCATGCCTTCTTCGACACGGCTATCGCAGAGGGATGGACCATGGAAGCCGTACTAAGCAACTTGCATAAGGCGAACTTCAATCCGGAATTCTTTGACAGTCCGACGAAAGCGGTTATTGCCGCCTATTCGCAGAAGACCGGCGTTGCCATTTCCCGGAAGAAAACCTCTTTTTTCCACAGAATAATAGGATCGAGATCATGAGAAAAATACAAGTACTAGGGATTGTCGTGTTTCTGATCGGGCTAATAGCCTTCTCGCTGATTCCTTTTATCGGCTATTACCAACTCGAAGAATCCACCGTTCGGGCAAATGTTAAAGACATTCACGAAGAACAACTCGTGAGCGTGCTCTCGCCCATGTACGGGCAACGGTATTCCTCCAACTTCCGGTTTATAGCAGATTTTAACGACCACTTTAACAGCTACAACGATGCCCTAAAGGAAAATCAGGAATGGGACAACGTTATTTGGGATGATTATGGCTTTGTACTTACCAAGGCGGCTTCCATGGGGCCGGTAACGGAGCATCCCTATTTGTTTTTGCTACTATCGATCGCCCTGGCCGTGGCTGGCGGGCTGTTGTATATCCTTCCCATGCATCGAAAAGAACCTAATGGCATAAAGCATGACGGGATTTACTTCTCGTCCATGAAATCGCGGGGACTTATCGGCATTATCACGGGCACCTACCTGATCTTGTTTTACATCGTGCTGTACTGGTTTCCGGAGTACCTTACCAATTTAGTCCTGATGGTAGATCCGCTAAGCATGGCGTTGTCGGGAAATCCGGCCAGTCAGTGGTTTTTGTACGGGTTTATCTACACGCTTGCGATAGTGGTTATGGGCATCCGGATGTTCCGTAAATACAAGGGAAATGCCTACCAAACCATACGCACGGCATCGGTGATGTTTTTTCAGCTTGCCTTTGCGTTTTTGATTCCGGAGATTCTCGTGCTCTTCAATATGCCCTGGCATGATTTTAAGAATATTTGGCCCTTGGATTATTCCTTTTTCTTCGAATACCGCATAGACGGCATGGTGAGTTCGGGCGCACTGGGAATGTTTATGCTGGTGTGGGGAATCCTGCTGATAGTAGTTGGTGTGCCGCTGTTTACGTACTTTTACGGCAAGCGCTGGTATTGCTCCTGGGTATGTGGCTGCGGAGGTCTCGCCGAGACCCTTGGGGATCCCTACAGGCAGTTGTCCGATAAAAGCCTGAAAGCCTGGAAAGTGGAACGCTATTTGGTGCACGGGGTACTGGTCTTTGCAGTGGTCATGACGGTCATGACCATCGCCAATTACTTTACCGGCTTTGGCTTGCTGGGAAACGCTACAAATCAGGTTCATTCGATCTATGGATTTATGATCGGTTCCATGTTTGCGGGGGTGATCGGTACCGGATTCTATCCGCTAATGGGCAACCGGGTATGGTGCCGCTTTGGCTGTCCCTTGGCCGCTTACCTAGGCATTGTGCAGCGGTTCAAATCCCGCTTTCGCATTACCACAAACGGCGGTCAGTGCATTTCCTGCGGTAACTGTTCGACCTACTGCGAGATGGGCATCGATGTCCGCTGGTATGCGCAGCGAGGGCAGAACATCGTCAGGGCTTCCTGCGTGGGCTGTGGGGTATGTTCGGCTGTATGTCCAAGGGGCGTACTGAAGCTGGAGAACGGGGAAGAAACAGGTAGGGTAAACGAGTTCCCGATTATCATAGGAAATAACACTGTTACACTGAAAAATTAATGGTCATCACCTATTTCTTTTTGGCTGTTTACGTAGTAGCCATGCTGTTTGTGCTCTTTTACAGCATGGCCCAAGCCCATTTGCTCGTTTATTTTTTCAAATTTAAGACTTGGAAGAAAGACCCCCTTTCGGTAAACGATCCTTTGCTGCCAACCGTCACCGTTCAGCTGCCGGTGTACAACGAAAAATACGTGGTAGCCCGCCTGATCTCCGCCGCGGCAAAACTGAAGTATCCTGCGGATAAGTTGGAAATCCAGGTGCTGGATGATAGCACCGACGAGACGGCCGCATTGATCCACGAACAAATTTGCCGTTATCCCTCGGTAAACTTCCGCTATATCCACCGGCAAGACCGCACCGGATTTAAAGCCGGTGCCCTCCGGGAAGGGTTGACTCAGGCGTCGGGAGAGCTGATTGCCATTTTTGACGCAGATTTTGTACCGGATCCGGATTTTTTGTTGCGTACGGTAGGTCATTTCCGGAACGAAAAGACGGGAATGGTACAGACCCGCTGGACGCATCTCAATGAGCATTATTCCCTGCTTACCCGGCTACAGGCCTTTGCCTTGGACGCACACTTTATGGTGGAGCAGATGGGGAGAAACAGACAGCAGGCATTTATCAACTTCAACGGGACGGGGGGGATATGGCGGAAGTCCTGTATCATCGATGCCGGAAACTGGCAGGACGATACCCTAACGGAGGATCTTGATCTAAGCTATAGGGCCCAACAAAGGGGTTGGAAATTTATATATCGCCCCGATATTGAATCTCCTGCGGAATTGCCCCCGGTGATGTCGGCCATCAAGTCACAGCAGTTCCGATGGACCAAAGGCGGCGCCGAGTGCGGGGTCAAGCACCTCCGCGACGTATGGCGCCAAAAACTGCCCCTAGGGGTGAAGTTTCACGCCACCGCCCATTTGTTAAATGCGGTCATTTTCATTGCCGTACTTACCGTGAGCCTCAGCAGCATACCGGTATGGTGGGCCTTTTACAAGGGTTGGATTCCCCATGCGTATTTTCAGGCGGCATCCGTATTTCTGGTGGGATTTGTGGTGATTGCATCGGTCTATTTTGTGGCCAACCTAAGTTTGCTGCGCTATTCGTGGCAAGGTGTGCTGCGGTTTCTCTGGGAACTACCCCTTTTCCTTTCGGTCTCCATGGGATTGGCCCTGCACAATGCACAGGCGGTGTGGGAAGGATTGACCGGCAAAAAATCCCCTTTCGTACGGACACCCAAGTACAACCTGTCGACAAATCGGGCCGGGTGGAAGGACAATGTGTACCATGCCGTGCAGGTACCGGCAACTACGTACTTGGAAGCCGTATTTGCCCTTGTCTTTTTGGCTATCGTAGGTCTTTCCGTGTATACCAGTACCTATGAGATGCTGCTTTTCCACAGTATGTTGGCACTTGGATACGGCTTGGTCAGCATTACTTCATTCCGAAGTTACCGCTTAAAATCAGCAACTTAATATCGGGAAATTAATAAAACTTAGTATCTTCCACCTTACTTATGCGCCACTACATCTATCTGTCCCTTTTCGCACTCCTCAGCCTCGCCTGTGAATCAAAAACGGAAGCTGAAAAAATCATTGACAAAGCCATCGCCGCCCATGGCGGGAAAGCCTATGAGCGGGCAAAAATAAGTTTTGACTTTCGGAATATCTCCTATGAGATCTTTAAGTCTCCATCCTCATTTGAATACAGCCGGGAGTTTTCAGACTCCACCGGCCTGGTGCGGGATGTGCTGAATAACGCGGGTTTTCAGCGTACCGTGAACGGAAACCCCGTCACGCTTCCCGAGGATCGGGTCAAGGCCTTTTCCAATTCGGTGAATTCAGTAGCGTATTTCGCATTTTTGCCCTACGGGCTCAATGATCCTGCCGTATCCAAAACATTGGTAGGGGATGCCACGCTTGAGGGAAAGGACTATCACCTGATCAAAGTAACCTTTGCCGAAGAGGGTGGGGGAGAAGACTTTGATGATGAGTTTCTGTATTGGATCAACAAAGAGACCTACCGCATAGACTATATCGCCTATACCTACCACACCGATGGAGGAGGGGTTAGGCTACGAAAGGCCATCAATACCCACGAGGTTGAGGGGCTGGTGTTTCAGGACTATGAAAATTACAAACCTGCGGACAAAAAAACGCCACTTGAGAATATGGAAGGACTATTCAAGGCGGGAGAGTTGGAATTGCTATCCGAAATCCTCCTTGAGGATATCCGTGTGGAATTCGTGGAGTGATGGGCAGGTTTGGCCAAAAGCGCTATATAGCGCTATGTGTACTATTGTGACCTGTGTGGTTAAAAAAAACGAACAATTGACGTTCAAATGACTTAAACCACATAGTAAGATAGTACACATAGTAGGATAGTACATATAGTTGTTCAAAGGTGAGGGCGAATATTCTTAGAGTTCTTTTCGTACTCCTGTTTTTTTGTATAAAGACCGCAACGGATATCAAAGCGCTATGTGAACTACTGTGAGCTATGTGGTTTAAGAAGTAACGATAAAGGACACAAAGCAGGCTCAGAGAGCACAAAGGTTTACTTAAAAATTCTCCGTGTCCTCTGTGTTACCTCCGTGACATCTGTGGTTCTATTTAAAATTGATTTTAAAAGTCAAATTAATTAAAATGGATTAATTGGTGTTTTTTATTGAATCAAATGCTGTAAATGCAGTACTAAAAAATATATTTCGCAAGAAAATAAATTAACAGATGAAATCGAGCATGACGTACCCGTCACACGGAGTGATGATTATAATTGCGAGATTCCATGTGGCCTTTGAAAAACAATTATAAACACATGAAAAGACCCCGATTGCTTTTGCTGCTGTTGCCTATATCCCTGGGGGTTTGGACGTTTCAATACAATGCCGTCAACGAAAGCCGCACCGTAATCCCCCTAAGTGAGAAGCATCGGGGGGTATGTTGGGTGGGCAGTTCCAAACCCCTTGAGGGCTGGGAGTTGGACACCGTGGCAGCTGCTGGCGTTTCGCATATTTCTCAAACTCCCTTTGGGTGGCAGAAAGATCCGTTAGCACCGACTATACGATGGGAAAAGCATTCGGACAGGATGTGGTGGGGCGAATCTAGTCCGGGGGTAATTGAGACAACCGCACGGGCAAAGGAAAAAGGAATGCAAAGTCTGCTGAAGCCCCATTTATGGGTAAAGGGAGCCTGGCCGGGTAAAATAGAAATGCAGTCTGAGGAGGACTGGGCAAAGTGGTTTGAGGCGTATGGGGAATTTATCACCTATTATGCAGCCCTTGCCCAAGCCCAGGAAATCCCCCTGCTATGTATTGGTACTGAGCTGGAGCTGACCACCCACCGCGAAGAGCAGTGGCGGGAACTAATCAAAGGCATCCGAAAGATCTATTCGGGCAAGCTTACCTATGCGGCGAATTTTACCGAGTATGAGAAAGTTGCCTTCTGGGATGACCTCGATTATATAGGGGTACAAGCCTACTTTCCGCTATCGGAAAAAAATAATCCAGACAAAAAAAGTCTGGTTAAGGGCTGGAACAAGCAGCTAAAAGCCATAGAGCGGGTACAGCGAGCGTTTGAAAAGCCGGTAATATTCACCGAGATCGGGTATTGCAATACCGTCGATGCGGCGATAGAACCCTGGGTATGGCCCAACGAGCGTAAAGATGTGGCACTCTCCGAAGCGGTACAGGCAACCTGCTACGAGGCTTTTTTTGAGGCCGTATGGCAAAAGGATTGGTTGGCGGGAGTTTACTTTTGGAAGTGGTATCCCAACCCACGGGATCGGCAGCCTGACTTTACCCCACAGGGGAAAATGGCCCAGCAGGTAATGGCCTTACACTTTCTTCACCCGCACTGATTTGGCGTTGTTTTGCGCTATGCGGTGCTGCAAGGCCAAGAGTTCCTCTTCCAGAATTTCCCTCGCCTGCTGGTTTTTGTCCAGCTTTTTTTTCAGGGTCTTAACTTGAAAGTCCTTTAGCGTCATAATTCGGTAAAGGAAGCCCGCAAACAAAACCCCTTGCCTCGCTTTCATCAAAAGTCCCCGTAACTTGTACCCCCGAGCTACTTGGGTCAGCCTAGCGATCTTCACCAGGCGTATGGTCCGTACAAAGGCGACAAATGGGAGCAAAATAATCAGCAGGTCAATCCAGTTTCCCACGGCATAGGCGAGTTTTTCCCGGCTGATGGATAGCATCAGGATAAACTCAAAGGTAAAGGCAAGCCAAATAAACCCTTGCGCCATGTCCAGCCAAAACCCCAGATCAGTCTGAAGGTATTGCTCGGCGGATTCATAAAATTTCCACTCGATGATCAATACAGGAATGATCAGTAGGGCGATGACGATCATGGGGATGGAGAACTTTTCCTTGAGGTGTTTTAGAAGTCCCTCGTTCCTATACGACCACCCCTTGAAAGGCATCCATTGGATAGACGGATCCAGGAGGTGCGGGGTGCCTATTCGTAGGGGAGGGAATACAAGAACAAGCAGCCGCTTTGCCCAGTCACCACGAAGTGGTTTGGTGGGTGATTTCCTTGCGATCCAGTACACCACGGCAATGTCTAGCACAAAGACGGACCAACCCATCAAATATATTCCAGCCACCTTGCTTTGAAAGAGGGCTATAGAGATGTTTTCCCCTTCGTGCGAAAGTAGATTGACCAGCGCAGCGGCAAGGACCAGCATTCCCAGCCCCACGACGTACAGGAAGGGAGAGATCAGCGTATCATATCTTTCCAGCGCGTTCTGTCTCGGTGGATCTATGCCGGTGATGACCCGTAAATCCCTAGGGGGAGCGTCCTGGACCAAGATCGGAAAATCAGCGACCAGTTGCGTCAAGGGCTCAAGGTCATCTGCCCGCTGAAGCAGCTGTCGGATTTGGTAAAGCAGGTAGGGATTATCACAGTGCTGTATTTGCCGGATGAGTGCTTCCTTATCCACGAAATTTTCTTTGTTCGACACAGGGTAGTTGTTGGGTTAGCATCTAATTCTCTCCTATTTGAGGATTTTTTTAGGTGACTGAATGCAGGGCCACGTCGCATTTTCCAAACGCGCTGCTTCGCTAGGCACCACCATAATTACCACAAGGAAGCTAAAAGCGTTCAGTTTGGCGCAAGATTATGCCCAAAATACCGTAACTTTTCCCAATATTTACCTCCTACCGGAAGATTAACTGTAGAGAATTCGTGTTTAAATCCCTAGCTACTCCGAAAGGTCAGACGTTTACACTTACCCTACTTTTTGTGGGGGTATTCTTAGGCGCTGCGGTTTTTATTCCGGATAAGTTTCGTGCGGCGTTAAGTAAGGGCACAACGCTCACCCTTGATTATTTTGGGGGCTTTTACCTTGTGTTGGGTTTGGGGGCCGTGCTCGTCATGCTGCTTGTCGCCTTATTGCCTGTAGGCAGGGTCCGACTAGGGGCGGGAAAGCCGGAGTATTCCTTACTGTCATGGATCGCCATGCTATACAGCACAGGAATGGGTGCGGGGCTTTTGTTGCGCGCAGTGCAGGAGCCTGTGTATTACTTTACCAATCCGCCGCGCGCGTCGTCGTATTTGGATGCCTCGGATTTTGCGCTGCAATATACCTTTTTCCATTGGGGGCTTACGCCTTGGGCGTTTTACGGGCTGTTTGGCTTGATTGTGGCCACGCACCTTTACATCAACAAAGGAGATATACTGGTCTCTCAGTTGCTTCCAGTGCGGTTGCGACAGTCCTTTACGGTGGCAGCTGTAGACTTTCTGGCGACCATCGCTACCCTGCTGGGAGTCGTTGCTGCCGTCGGACTGGGGAGTAGGCAGCTTTTGGTATCTGTTTCTACTTGGGCAGGGATGGAGCGCTTTGCAAATGACGGTGGGTTCCTGTTGGTTATGATCGTTGGAGCCTTAGCCACCGTTTCGGCTTTATTTGGCGTAAAGGCGGGAATTCGCGTCTTGTCTGACGCAAATATTGCCATGGCTACGGTACTGCTGCTTTTGACGTGGACGATGGGCGTAGACGCCGATGCAGTACAGACCTTCTTTCGGGTGCTTTGGGGATACGTAAGGGAATTTGTTCCGATGAGTCTCAATTGGGGAAAGACAAGTGTATCCCGTGCCTTCTTGACCGACTGGACATTTTTCTACTGGGCGTTTTGGCTGGCATGGGCTCCATTTACCGGGATCTTTATTGCCAGAATATCAAAGGGAAGGACCATACGGGAGTTTGTCGCGGGAACCTTGCTAGTGCCTGCGTTGGGGACCTTTCTTTGGTTTACCGTGTTTGGGTCTAATGCGTTTGCATTGATCGAAACAGGCAGGTTAAACGCCTCAGATCTGGATTCGATCTACAGTGCCCTGTACCGGCTTTTCAATGAGTTTGCCTTTAAGGATGTGGCTAATGGCATTAGCCTTTTTCTGATTTTCACGTTTTTGATCACCTCAGTAGATTCTGCGATTTTTGTGCTGAGCATGTTTAGCGACAGAGGGAAGCCGGAGCCCCAAAAAAGGTTTCGGATCTTTTGGGGAATCAGTATTGTATTGGTTACGCTAGCCGTCAAGGCCGTTGGTAGGGAACAGTTGCTAGAGTCGGTCAGTCAATTACTCATCTTGGTGGCACTACCGATTAGCTTACTTTTTGTAGGATTGGTTACCTATTGGATATACAGATTACTAGCCGGTAAGCGTACGTCTGATGGATAGAATTTTGATAATTTTTCTCCGTTCTGTGACAAATGTCATAGTTTGGGTGGGTGATAGGTGGTAGCTTTAATTCGAAATGAAAATCGCATTAAAATTGATAGCGGTTTGCCTTATGTGCCTCTCGCTTATCTGGATCATTGTGATGTTGTTCCACCTTTAAAATAAACCCGTATGAAAAAGAACATGGGAAATGTGGATAAAATTATCCGAACCCTTCTGGCCGTCGTGGCCATTTACCTTTATGTTTCAGGACTTGTATCCGGTACATTGGGAATTGTATTGATGGTGCTTGCAGGTGTATTTTTGTTTACCAGCCTGATTGGCTTTTGTCCGCTGTACAGCTTAGTGGGCTTGTCTACTTGTCCGGCTAAGAAAGTCCGGAATTCGTAATAGAACAATCAACCACCCCATTTATACCTAAAACAGGGTTGAATGGGGTGGGTTTTTACCTCAGATTTTGTCTCTCGGATCTCATTTCATGCGAAAAGTCACTCCTGCCCGGAACCCCCTTCCTGGCATCTGCACGGTGCCTGCTTCGATATAGTCTGCATTGGTGACGTTTGAACATTCCGCAAAATATCCCAGTGTCTTCATCCGGTTAAAGTCTATTCTCGCATCGATCAAAAAATAGGGATCGAGCTTCATGCGCTCAATGTACCGACTCTTAAGCGTAAGTTCCCAATCTTCTCTATAAGACGCCTGTATTCCTGCGATAACCTGATGCCTGAGTGCGTTAAGTGCATACCTCGTTTCCTTCCCTTCCCGTTCTATGATGTTTGCATCAATAAAGTTGTAAGAGAAGCTGACCTCATTAATGCTAAGGGTATTAGTTGACCTATTAAGACGATAACTGAATCCGGTCTCTATTCCCTGAAACGTTACTTCGTTAAAGTTTTGGGGCTGCCAGGGCTGGGATTCATCTGTCCTTGCCCATTCGATAAGGTTGTTGGTATGGCGGTTGAAATACACCGCTTCTGCCTGCCAGTTTCCGGTTCTTAGTTTGACACCTCCCTCGTAGTTGATTGCTTTTTCGGGTTCCAGGTCAGCATTACCGATGTTGGTAGGGCCTACATAATAGAGGTCGGTGTAGGTAGGGATACGGAAGCTTACGCCCACGTTACCATACAGTCGGAAGGCATCAGAAAGTTGGTATCCCGCCTCAGCCCCAGGGAAATGCCGCCAACCATACTCAGAGTAGTAGTTTGAGTAGATTCCGGCGCGGAAGTCACCATTGGTAAGAAAATCCACTCGGTGTTCCGCAAATACACCGAACAGGGTCCGGTCCCGTTCGCCCAGGTTGTTGCTGTCTATTTGCTCGGTACGGCCTTCAATGCCGATGCCGGAAGTACCCAGTTGTGATGTATACCTGCCATTTACTTCAAGCGCCAGCACATCAGTGGTATGGATGTTTTGGAAAAATGACGGTTCATTTCGTCTAAGCCTGAATTCATCATTGTTTCTTCTCCAGTAAGCCCTTGTATTGATCCATAGCTTGTCTTTATCAAACGTATGGCTGAGGGAGGTCAGGTAGGTTTGTATGCTTTCCCACTGATCCGGAAAGGCGCTTGTATAAAACCCGTTGGCACCGAAAGTACGGTCTGAAAACGCGACCATGGCCTTGATCTCCTGGGATTCTCCTAGAGCTAGACCACCTTCATAGAAGACATTCGTTACTTTATAGTCGGAGTTGTACCAATGCCCGTCGGAAGCATCATGGGACATACCAAGGCTTTGCTTATAGCTTCCGACCGGTAGTGCTAGCTGTACATTTCCCCCGCGCATGCCGAAGTCGCCCCCGTAGATTCCGGCTTGCAGGCCTATTTTTTCCGGTAACGATGTGATTACATTGATGGCACCGGTATAGGCATTTTGTCCGTAAATGCGCGATGCGGGGCCTTTCAATATATCTACCCGCTCAATACCACTTAGCGGTACGGGAATGTTCATCATATGGTGCCCGGTCTGCGGGTCCGAAAGCTTGATGCCGTTGATCAGCATTAGTGTCTGTTCGAAGGAGCCTCCCCGGATGCCTACATCCGCCTGAACCCCACCTACGCCACGCTGCCTGACATCTACTCCTGGCGTAAAGGCCAAAACCTCCTGAAGACTTCTGGCAGGGGTGGTTTCAAGTGCTTTACGGTTGATCACCGAGATGTTTCTGGAGCTTTTTTGAAAAGGAATCTCCAGCCGGTTTTCATGAATAAACACCGCATCGAGTTCAAAGATGGTGCTATCTTCCTGCGCTTTTAAGAGAGAGGTGAAGGTAAAAAGCAGGAACAGAAGGCAAAATTTTTTCATAGAAGTGCGTATAAAACCGAGGCAAATAACCTAGGTTCTTGCGAAATTTACAAGCTTGACGAAATAAATAGTTATTTAGGGGATTCCTTGTCCTTTCGCTTAGCGAGCAGCAATCTCTTCATAATTCGCTCTAATGAGTGTTATTAGCATAGGTATGGGTCAGGGAAAAAAAATTCAGTCCTAGGTAATTTTTCTATGTTGCTACCGGTTCTTAAATTAGCGGAAACTAACTGAATGAATTGGATGAAACGAATTGTGATAATGTGTGTTTGCTTGGTCTTTGGGATGTATTTTAATTCCCTTGCCCAAAGTGAACCAAAAAACAACCAAGCCTTATTTGAGGATTTTTCCTACAGGCAAGGCTCTACATACCGAACTGCTTCAGGCAAGCCGGGACCGACTTATTGGCAAAACGCGGCGAGCTACGTGATTGACGTTACCTTAGACGATGCTAACCATACGCTATCCGGGAATGTAGTCATTACCTATACCAATAATAGCCCCGAGGCGCTGGACTTTGTTTGGTTGCATCTGGAGCAGAACCGGTTTAAGAGTGATTCACGGGGAACCCTTACCACGCCTATTCAGGGTAACCGCTATGGCGGCGATGTGGAGGGAGGCTATACGATTACCAATGTGCAGGCAGCGCTTGCCAAAAGAAACAGCCCAAGTTCCAGCCGCCACCTGATTTCGGATACGCGGATGCAGGTATTTTTACCCGAACCTATTCCCGCTAAAGGAGGACAGGCAGTAATATCGATGGATTTTAGTTTCAAAATTCCAGAAAAGGGCATGGACCGAATGGGCAGACTGCAAGTACGTGACGGTACCATCTATGCGCTGGCACAATGGTATCCCAAAGTAGCGGTCTTTGACGATGTGACTGGCTGGAACATCGAGCCTTACTTAGGGGCAGGAGAGTTTTACCTGGAGTATGGCGATTTTGACTACAAAGTTACCGTGCCGTACAACCATATTGTTGTAGGTTCCGGGGAGCTGGTTAATTCTAGTGAGGTATTGACAAAAACACAACAGGAGCGCATGAGTCTAGCTGCGAAGAGCGATACCACCGTACATATCGTTAGGGCAGACGAGGTAAAGCAGCTGGCACAGCTGCGCCCTACGCAGTCGGGTACACTTACATGGCGTTTCAAAATCCAAAATGCCAGAGACGTGGCATTTGCGTCCTCCAAAGCGTTTATCTGGGATGCCGCAAAGATAGATTTGCCAAGTGGCAAAAAGGCCATGGCACAGTCCGCTTATCCTGTAGAGAGTGACGGAAATGATGCCTGGGGCCGGTCTACCGAGTACTCAAAGGCCTCCATCGAACATTATTCCGAACGCTGGTTTGAATATCCCTATCCTGTTGCCGTGAATGTTGCCGCAGATATCAATGGCATGGAATATCCCGGGCTGAATTTTTGTAGCTACAAAAGCACCGGGGCTTCCCTATGGAACGTAACGGACCATGAGTTTGGCCACAATTGGTTTCCTATGATCGTTGGCACAAACGAACGTCGCTATGCCTGGATGGACGAGGGATTCAACACCTTTATAAACCATTACAGTAGCCTCGAATTTAATGACGGGGAGTACGGATCAACACTCAACCAAACCCGCCGGTACCTATCCTGGTTTAACAATCCAAACCGAGAGGGTATAGATACCTATCCCGATGTAGCCAACACAGCTAATCTGGGGATGATTGCCTATATGAAACCTGCCATTGGGTTATTGATGTTACGGGAATACATCCTTGGCCACGAGCGCTTTGATAATGCGTTTAGCGCCTATATTGAGGCCTGGGCCTATAAAAACCCGCAGCCTAGCGATTTCTTCAACATCATGGAAAATGTGGCGGGAGAAAACCTGAACTGGTTTTGGAAAGGCTGGTTTTACGGCACGGAGAACATTGACCTGGCTATCGAAAATGTGGTACCCTACGGTGGAAACAAGGTGATTATTTTGGCTAATAAGGGTGGTGTTCCTATGCCTGTGTTGCTTGAAATTTCGTATGCGGATGGTACGGAGGAGCGTATCAAACTGCCGGTAGAAATATGGCAGCGCGGGGATCAATGGAATCACTTACTAAAGACAAATAAGGAAATAAAGCGTGTGGAGATTGATCCGGACAAGGTCCTTCCCGATATCAATATTGCCAATGACAGTTGGCCTAATAGCATCTACGAGTAAATTCTGTGTGTTAGGAATAAAAATCCCGTCCAAGTAGGTCGGGATTTTTTTTGGTTTAGTTCCTGAATTTGCAATTCCCACACGGGAACGACTATCACCACAAGTCAGGCGGAAGCGAGAGATTAAAGGGAACGGGTTTTGGCGGAAAGGTATGTTGGTTTCAATCGTCTCCGCAGCCAATACAAATCCGATTGGTACATTCAAAGCCTAGGGCTTCGCTTCGCTGCACCCTAGGCTAAGCTCTTACGCCCCCTCGGGGCTTCGATGTGCCCAACTAAACAGCTCCTCGGAATTTGCAATTCCGAGGACAGATAACTGGAATTTGCAATTCCCACACGGGAACGACTATCACCACAAGTCAGGCGGAAGGGAGAAATTCAGGGATACGGGTTTTGGCGTAAAGGTATGTTGTTTTCAGTCGTCTCCGCAGCCAAAACAAATCCTATAGGTACATTCATAGCCTAGGGCTTCGCTGCACCCTAGGCTAAGTTCTTACGCCCACTTGAGGCTTGGATGTGCCCACAGGAAACAAATTCTTTCAACCTCCAGTATCCATGAATATCAAATTTCCAAAATAACCGTCCCCGCAGCGCCCTATTTCCATTTTATATCAACCATATTTCAACCATATATCCCTTCACCCAATATCCATCAGTATCCAGTATCTATTAATATCAAATTTCCAAAAATATCTCCCTAGTCAAATCATCAATACTCATCATTAATCTCCAGCCAATATCCACTAGGGTCGCGGATGTATATTTGCCGAATGCCGTCAGGGCGTATATTTACCTGGGCCACGTTGCCCCGTGCATCTTCAAATGGAATTGCATTTTTGGTTAGGTTTTCAATAAATCCATCCAAGTCAGCCACACTAAAACAAAGATGGTTATCTTTCATAATGGTGGGTTCTTGCCAAGGGGTTTCTCTGGCTATGACGTGCAGGGAAGTACCCATTCCCATATCATACCAGATATGAAGACCGTCTTTAAAGGGCTCTTCAATTTCCTGAAGTCCAACGATTTTCCCATAGAATTCGCCACTTGCTTTGAGGTCTTTGGCATAGACGGCGACGTGGTTTATTTTGGTTTGGCTTTTTGCATTCATGCTAATTGAGGCGAATATCAGGGTGATACATAAGGTAAGGTATTTCATGGGTTTTGTAAGTATAAGTGAATGGTAACATACGAAGTAACAAAAAAATGACCGAAAACGGCAATAAAAAAGGCCAAGATGTGTCATCTTGGCCTTTTAGGATGTAATCTTAGGGGTTTACTCACTGGAAGCCAACCTAGCTGCCTCGTCAAAAAGTAGCAGGGCCTGTTGATAAACCTCATTTATATCATTGATTACCTGATAGAAGGCACTGTCATCATAAAGATTCCGAGCCATATGGGCCTTTATCAATGTCTTAAGATAGGCCTTGGATTTGCTAAAATCTTTCTCGTTGAATTTTACCAGATTTTTTTCACCAACTTTAATCAACTCATTCAACATGCTATCGGACACCTCGTAGTTTTTATGGTAGTCCGCAAAAGACATGTTTTCATATGTTTTTTTGTTTTTATCCAGATATTCAAGGATAAATTCCCTCCAAGCTTCGGAACCAAACAATCGATTTACATAGGGGCTACTCATTGTTGTATCCAAGGGTACAAAGTAATCCGGCATAATTCCACCTCCGCCATACACCGTTCTACCTTTTACCGTTTCGTACTTTAGGCTGTCATTGAAGACAATAGAGTCGGCTGTGAAAAGCTCCCCATGTTCCATGCGTTTGTAATAATCCATCCCGTAATCCTCCTCATCTTCGCCGTAAGGTTTTTGGATGGATCTGCCGGATGGCGTGTAGTACCGGGCGATGGTCAGACGGAGCTCTGCGCCGTCGGAAAGATCTATCGGCATCTGTACGAGTCCCTTTCCAAAGGATCTTCTACCTACGATCAGCCCCCGATCATTATCCTGAAGGGCTCCCGCAACGATCTCAGAGGCGGATGCGCTGCCTTCATTGATAAGGACAATGACCGAACCATCTTCAAACGCACCTGGCCTCAATGCTGTAGCTACTTGGTTAAAGCGGCTAAGCTTGCCTTCCTGCGATACGATTACCGCATTGTCGGCTAAAATCTCATCAGCAATGTTAATCGCCGCTCCCATGTATCCACCTGGGTTTCCCTGAAGGTCCAGCATCAATTTCTTCATGCCTTTCCCCTTAAGGTCTTGCAATGCTTTTCTGAACTCCTCATGGGTATTGGCAGCAAAGCGCGTGATTTTGATGTAGCCGACCTCATCGTTTATCATGTAAGAGGCGTTTACGCTGTACTGTGGGATTTTATCGCGGGTGATCGCATAATCGATCAATCCTTCATGGTTCTTTCGTTTTATGCCGATATCTACGACGCTACCTTTCGGTCCTCGAAGCAAGTCAAAAACATCTCTGTTGGAGACGCCGATTCCCGCTACCGTTTTACCATCTACAGTCACAATCTGATCTCCGGGCTGCAGGCCGAGTTTTTCGGAAGGCCCTCCTGTAAGTGGCGATACGACGTAGATAGTATCCCTAAGGATTCCAAACTCGATACCGATTCCGTCAAATTCTCCCTCTAGTTGGGATTTGGCAAGATTGGCATCCTTTGCCGTAATATAGCTGGAGTGGGGGTCTAGCTTGCCCAGCATTTTCTCTATGCCGTATTCGACCAACTCATTGGTATTGACACTGTCAACATAATCCCTATTGATGTAGGTGATAATTTCCTGTAGCTTGTAAATTGCTGACTTCAGATCGTTTCGGTCACTTTTGGGCTCTGCAAAAGTAGCACCTATCCATATCCCCGCAGAAATTCCGAGGGCTAATATGATGGGAAGCCGAATCTGTGTTTTGGTGTTTTTTTCCTGGCTCACGTTTATTGCGTAGTTAAATTGGAAATCTGATGAACTTGCATCGTTAAATTAAATGGAAAAAATCCATTTAAACAATTAAACAGGTATAATTGGTATTTCGTTTAAATAAACGCAACAAATAAAAATTCGATGTTTCTTTTTCCTCTTTTTTCAGGGAAAAAATTTATACTTTTGTAGGTATGGGTTCCTCCGGCAACATATACAAAAGATCCATTGCAGAACTGATTAACGAAAATCAGGGATTTGCCGCTGTACTCCACTATTTCGGCATAAGTTTTTTTACCTGCGAGCAACAATCCTTGGAGGAAGTCTGCCTCACCTTCAAAGTGAATCCAGAACAAGTCGTGGCGGAATTAGAACAATGGGCGAAAAGCAAAGATCCAAGTACCGAGGAACTTTACCTGCATTCCATTGAGGTATTGGTAGGCTATTTGAAGAAGAAACACCGCTTTTTTATTCGACAGGAGCTGCCTTTTTTGTCCAGTATGGTAGATGGTATACGGCATGTTAAGCCTTACGAGCCCTTGCTTAGTGATCTCAGGCTTATGTTCCCCTTGTTTGTGGATGATTTTATTCACCACATACATGAAGAAGAAGACACGTTATTCAGCCGTATATTTCAGTTGCAGGAAATAGAAAAGGGGACTATCCCGTTTGAGAAGGCCATTCAAATTTTTGAAAACGCCCCCATATACGCCCTTGCGGAGGAACATGAGGCCCATGACGACGAAATGGTCGGAATCCGACGCCTGACGGGGGATTATCAGTTGCCGGCAGATGCGCCAATAGCCATTAGGGTCCTCTACCAAGAGTTGCAAAAATTGGAGCAGGAATTGATCGTGCATGCGAAGATCGAAAACGACTTGCTATTTCCAAAAGCAGTTGAGTTGGAAAAAGACGTAAAGCGAAAGTTGTTGCTCAAGATTAAATCCAATTAATGGGTCGGGTTATTGCCATAGATTTGGGAACCAAACGAACCGGTTTGGCGGTTACAGACCCGTTGAAGCTGTTGGCGAACCCCTTGGAAACCATCCCTACACATACTCTATTTTCCTATCTTTCTGGATATTTTGAAAAGGAGCCTGTAGATACAATAGTGATAGGCTATCCGAAATCACTCGATGGTACTCCTACTCAAATGACCCCACAGGTACTACAACTTCAGAAAAAGCTTTCGGGTATGTATCCCGAAAAGTCTGTTACACTGGTAGACGAACGATTTACTTCTAAGATGGCCATGCAAACCATGATTTCCATGGGAAGCAAAAAAAAGGACCGAAAAGAAAAAGCAGGCAACTTAGATAAAATCAGTGCTGCCATCATTTTACAAACTTATTTGGAAAGAATATGATTTATCCCATCGTAGCGTTCGGGAACCCAATTTTAAAAAAAGAAGCCGCCGAAATCAATGAAGGCGCCGATATCTCTTTGTTGGTAGCCGACATGTTTGCCACAATGGAAAATGCGAATGGTGTCGGCTTGGCAGCCCCACAGATAAACAAAGGAGTTCGGCTGTTCGTGATCGACAGTAACTTGATGCTAGACGAAGATTCCGAGGAAAAAGGCATTAGAAGGGCGTTTATCAACCCTATTATCTTGGATGAATATGGTGATCCTTATAGCTTTGAGGAAGGCTGCTTGAGTATTCCGGAGGTAAGGGCTGAGATAATCCGGCCTGAAAAGCTCACGTTGGAATATTATGATGAGCATTGGAACCTCAAAGAGGAAGAGTTTTCCGGCCTTACTGCCCGTGTGATTCAACACGAATACGATCATTTGGAAGGGATCTTGTTTGTGGATTACCTGAAAGGCCTCAAGAAGCGGATGGTCAAAAGCAAGCTGATAGATATCAGCAAGGGGAAAGTTTCAACCGATTATCGGATGGTATACCCGTAAGCTTACGAGCCGTTGCGTATACAGTCCCTTTCTTTCACAGCCAATTCTTTAAGGTGCAATGAAAAATCTAACACTAGCAGGTATTCAATCAGCTTTGCATTGGCATGACCGTAGAGCTAACCTGGCCATGTTTGAAGAAAAAATTTGGCAGCTTGAAAACCCCGTGGATTTGATTGTGCTTCCGGAAATGTTTACCTCTGGATTCACGATGGAAACAGAACAAGTGGCCGAACACATGAATATGGACACAACCAGGTGGATGAAGCAGATGGCCTCCCAAACAAAGGCAGTAATTACGGGAAGTATCGTCATAAAGGAAGGGGAGCAGTATTCAAATAGGCTTTTGTGGGTTACTCCGGAGGGAGAGGTGCACCATTATGATAAGCGGCACTTATTTCGGATGGCAAATGAGGACAAGCATTACCTAATCGGTAAAAAGCAACCAATTTTCACCTTAAAAGGATGGAAAATATTCCCCCAGATCTGTTACGACCTTCGGTTTCCAGTATGGTCCAGAAATCGAGCCACGGAAGCGGAGGGTTTTGCGTATGATTTTTCCTTTTACATAGCCTCATGGCCAGCTTCAAGAACTACTGCCTGGGATGTGTTGCTTCCTGCAAGGGCGGTGGAAAATTGGTCCTATACGCTTGGGATAAACCGAATCGGTGTGGATGGCAATGCTATTGCCTATGACGGTCATTCTGCGTTGTATGATTTTAAGGGTACCCGCCTTAGTTTTGCCGCAGATCAGGAACTTACCCTTCTAGCAACATTAGACGCTGACCTGCTTCTGGAATACCGGGAAAAATTTCCAGCTTGGAGGGATGCAGATAGGTACAGGATGGAATAAAAAGGTATCATTGATACACAATCAGTTTTTTATGAACTACCTCTCGGCTTTCTCCTGTTAACCTCACAATATAAACGCCGGAAGCCATTCCTGTCAGAAATAATTCAATGGGTTGGTTCGGTGAAAGGGCCACCTTTTCCAGAACTACCTTACCGGAAAGGTGCACGATATCCATTACCGCCGCTTTGCTGGAAATCACCTTGGTTTTTGCTTGGGCCGGGTTTGGATATACGTTGATCTGAAGGCCCTCACCATCGTCGTTTCCTGCATCCTGTACACCCCTGTAATACAATAATCCGCCAGCTCTGTTGCCTAAGATCACGTCATAGGTACTGCCGAAGGGAGACGGAACGGGTGTCATCCAAGTATTTCTCCCCAGCTTCGTTGGTACCCATTGGTTTTCACCCACCTGCACCTGAACGGTTATGGTCTCCGGATTTTCCATGAAATCCGTCACCGCGCGTAGAATACCCCTTTGATCAACGGCAAGCAGCGTGGGGGAGGTACCCGCAACAACCGCTACTGCTAAATTCCTGTTAACTGGGTTATCCGAGAAACCCAAAAACTCCCTTTCCTTCAGTTGAAGTTGCAAGCCGTTGCCCTCAAAATTTGCCTGAAACAACAGTAGTTCCCCCGTTTGTCTACCCACAAGTAGGTAATCTTCGTTGTTATGCGAGAAAAATTTCAAATCATCCACGCCACACAGGGTAAAACCAGGAACCTGACTTTCTTGAGCCTCCTCAGGCCGGGCATGCCGTAAATAGCGGATGATCTTTTCTGGGATTCCGTCGACTACGCGGTCGCCGGTGACGATGTGCCAGTCTACGCCTTTGGAGGTTTTAAAGGATTGGTGATTCATTTCCCGCAGCTCCAGTTGGGATAGCTGAAGATAATCATCATCTGTGGCCCTGAACACACCTCCCTCCAATACAAAGCGGGTGGCCCTGCTTACCGATCGCCCCTCCAGGATATAGTTGGATGTGACAACTAATGATCCGTTAGCATTATTCCCCATAAAGAACGGCCGTGAATTTTCGCCAAGATCAATCATTTCATCTTGCAAAAAACGCCTAGTCGTCAGGCCCACATTTCCTGAAAGAGCGTATCGGTAAACGCTTGATCCAAAGTCCGCCAACGAATTCGCCCCTGTTTCGGAGGAGTTGCTGGTAATTATCAGGTGGTCTTTGACCAAGTGGGCAGCATGAAATACCGGAAACTCCGGCAAGGGTCCTGTTTGCGGTAATTCCAGCAAAAACTCGTCAAAAACGGGGGAGGAATCGGTTCCTTTGTTGGGTAGGAAGTATAAGGTTCGGCAAAGATCCTGCCCCATCAGCAGATCCCGCACCCCGTCTCCGTTCAGGTCATGGTAGAGAATGGAGTGTCCGCCTGCATGCGCCAATCTGGCCGTTTCCGTTGTAGGAGGGAGGGAGGCAATCGGTGCACCCGCGCAGGTTATACCAAAGGTGAAGGTACCGCAACTGCAAAATTCGAATTCTCCCCAACGTATTTGTGCAGAGGCAAATCCGTCTATATCCGCTACGCCCTTGCGTTCCATGCTGGTGTTTCGGTAGAACTCCAGGTAGTCTCCCGACGCAAAATTAAAGGTTAAAAGATCCAAATCACCATCTCCGTCCAGGTCCATAATCAGCGGAATGTCCATGCTGTTTGCGGTGACGTTGGAGCCGTTGTCCAAGCGAAGGAAGGCTTGGGCTTCTTCCCATTGAAGGTGGGAAGCAGTTGCCGGCGTGATGTTTTTGTAGGCTTTGATGCCAAATGGGCTCCCGGTGAATAGATCCTTGCGGCCATCCCCGTCAAAGTCGGCTAGCACTAAAAACCCGCTTATGTCGGCAGGAAACTGGTAACTAGCTTGTGGTAGGTGTTCGTACCGGCCATCCGGATGTTCCCGAATTACGGAAAGCATACCTGCATTGATGTCCCAAATCACATATTCTTCCTCCCCGTCGCCCGTCAGATCCATGGTCTGAATCTGGGCCGCGTTGATACCCCCTGCAAATGGCATAGATAAGTTCCGCTCTTGAAGTTCAGCCTTTAGGTCGGCAGTAAGGGAAAAGCGTTGCTGCGCAGATGCCCAGCCCAGCGTTAAGAAAAAAATGCCTATATAACCAATGCGCATATGCTTTTAATTTTTAAAGTTAAACGATACTTTTTGATACTGGATATATTACTTTTGTTTTTAATCGAATTCCACCAGCATACTACCGGCTAATCAGGTAAAATTTATGCATCGCAAGCAGATAAATGGACATTCAACAACTTTATAGACGCTTTCTTTCTGCCACCGGAGTGTCCACCGATACGCGAAGAATTGAGGCGGGAAACCTCTTTTTCGCGTTAAAAGGCCCTAATTTCAATGCGAATGCATTTGCGTCTACTGCCTTGGAGCAGGGAGCGTCCGCAGTTGTGGTGGATGAGGCGGCCTATGCCGTCGACGATGATTCACGATATATCTTGGTCACGGATACGTTGCAGGCCTTGCAGCAGCTTGCCGCTTTTCACAGGGAACAGCTGACCATCCCGATAGTGGCATTAACGGGAAGCAACGGAAAGACAACGACTAAGGAACTTTTGCATGCTGTTTTACAGTGCAGGTACAAAACCTTAGCGACCGCGGGAAACCTCAACAACCATATTGGTGTACCGTTGACCCTTTTGCGCATCACGGATGAAGTCGAAATAGCGATCATTGAAATGGGAGCTAATAAACAGGGGGACATTCAGGATCTTTGCGAAATAGCAAACCCTACCCATGGACTGATCACGAATATCGGAAAGGCGCATCTCGAGGGGATGGGCGGGCCGGAAGGTGTCTTAAAGACCAAAACGGAATTGTTTCAACATTTACGGAAGCATTCAGGAACCGTATTTATCAATACCCGACAACCCATATTTGCCAATATGGTAAAACGATTTGAAGATCCGGTGCTTTTTCCGGAGAAGGGAAGTTTCTGTGAAGTCGAGTTGCTCGCTGCGGATCCCTTTGTCAGCTTTAGGGTCGGCGATATAGGGGAGCGTTTTGCGTCCCAACTTATCGGCAGCTATAATTTCGATAATATTGCTGCTGCACTTGCGGTCGGGAAGTTTTTCGGCGTTTCAACGGTAGATGCCGCAACGGCCATATCCGCTTACAAGCCGGTCAATATGCGTTCTCAGCTTTTGGAAAAGCGGAGCAATCTAATCATTCTCGACGCCTACAACGCCAATCCATCCAGCATGGAAGAAGCCTTGAAAGCATTTGACAAGATGAAGGGGAAATCGCATAAGATGGTCATTCTCGGAGACATGTTGGAGCTAGGAGACCATGCCGAAGCAGAACACCGCCGACTAGGAGAGATTCTCTCCGGAATGGCTATTGATAAAATCTGTCTCAGCGGGAAGCTGATTCAGGCCGCCCTGTCGACTGCACCGAAGGCCCTGTATTTTCCAGATCCCTTCTCCTTCCGAATTTGGCTGTCAGACTCCAAGCTGGAGGACTACCTGATTTTAATCAAAGGAAGTAGGGGAATGAAGCTAGAGGGATTGGTGGAGGATATTTAGGAGTTATCGTTTAGGGCAAAGAGAGCATTAAGAAGTATTGAAGTTTGGACCTGATAAAGTACTTTTGGTATGCGGGTGTATGTAATCACAAATAGGTCCAAGTGATCGAACGTACCACCTCAATCCTCACACCTCCCTATCACCCCATCAACTCCCCATAAGCCACCACATCTTTGCTAATTTTGCGAAGTATTTCACGAGGTTCCATCGTAGGGTCCTTCTTTCCATGTTCCGCACCTCCAAGGTCGTATTCCGCATGGATGATTTTGGGCATACTTGGATCAGTGAATTTTGGATGTTTAAGCAACAGTTCAAAGTTCACATTCCCTTCTCCAAGCGGCACGTTCACTGGCACATCGCCTTTTCCTTTGGGGTTTTTCCCCCAGACAAAGTCCTTCAGATCAAAGCTACGAATCTTGTCGGAGATCATATAGAAGACATTTTCATACGACTGATATCCCTCCACGGCCGCGTGTCTAAGGTCAAACTGTACGCCAATATGATCCGGATTTATCCCGTCCAACAAATGGTAAATTTCCCAGACAGATCCGCCAATCCTGCTTCCTGCATGGTTTTGATAGTGACCGCAAACACCGTATTTTGCATGCAGGTCTGCGACCTTTTTCATTTGGTCATTGAGGGAATTAAGCTCGGACACGATATTTTTCGAAGGGAAAGGCATCCAGCCCATCCGGTAATGCTTGATGCCTTCGCCTGATAAAACCCGCAGAAATCCTTCCCATTCGGACATCTTTGCCAGAGTCATTTCGGTAGTAAGCACGGGCGTCGCCAACCCTAAATTTTCAGACGCCTTGATGACTGGGGGTAGTTTCGCGGCCATCTGATCAATGTCGAAGAATCCATTTGAACGTACGGGAAGATCAATCCCTGTAAACCCCATGTCTTTCGTTACCTGTGGTACATCTTCCAATGGGAGCCATTGCAAGGCTTTTGTGAAAAAATAGAGGGGCTGTGGTCCTCGCGGCTGTTTTGGCAGCGCAACATTCGATTGCTTTTGCACAGCATGAATTTCTACCCCTACCAGCCCAAGGGCGGTGACGGTAGCAAGTTTTTTGAGGGAAGATCTTCGGTTCATAGTTGGGCTTCTGCTTGTCGCTTGCCAAATCTATAAATAAAATCGGGAATTCTAAAGCGAATGATGCTAAAGTCAGCCCTCGATAGTGCGCCACCGTCGACTAGCTATTCAGTAGCTCCTTGCCTATAGAAACCGTTTTGAATGAATAACGTAAAACGTAAACGGAAGAAGAAAATAGAAGGCAGCGACTTAACCTGGCGCGATCGTCTCAGGGACGAGTAGGCTGAGCAGGTTCTACGGATTCGGAAAAGGTTACCTGAGAAAACCGGGACATGTTTTCACCTTCTAAAAGCAACTAATAAAACCTATAAACCAACGTTCATGATGTGTTTTTATAAATTGATGTTAACGGCCAGTCTACTAGCGCTGTTACCTCTGAACTCACAGGCCCAAGCGGCTGACGCCATTCTCGGCAAGTGGTACACCCAAGACAAAGATGCCCAAGTTGAAATTTTTAAGGAGAGAGGCGGCTATCACGGTAAAATGGTCTGGTTGAAAGAGCCCGTGGAGAATGGTAAACCCAAGCTTGATAAGAACAATCCTGATGAATCAAAGAGAGGCCGACCCATTCTTGGGATGCGGCTGCTGCTTGATTTTGTCCATGAGGGAGATGCTTGGGAGGGTGGTAAAATCTATGATCCCCGTTCTGGAAAATCCTATTCGGGTACCATCAAGCTGCTGGATGATGGTAAGATGGAAGTTCGAGGCTACGTGGGTTTTGCAGCGTTAGGAAAGTCGGTGGTTTGGAGCAGGGTGAAATAAGCGCCTCTAGATCAAAAAGAAAAAAAGGAGCGAAACCGCCAACACTAATGTCATTTGCTTGGCCTTTTGTTGGATTTCCTTTGAGATTTTCCGCTTTCTTAGCACCAATACGGCTAAGCTCATGGCCAGCAACTGACATCCGATACCCAATCCGCTAAGCCATCCAGAATAAAAATCCATAGTGGGACTAACGTTGTAAATCACAAGTGGCGTAAGTGAAAGAAGTATGCCTGCCAGTCCGAATAAAAACGCACGCCCAAGCAACTTTTTTTCATTCATTGTTGTCCATTTCATCGTCTTTCTTTTCGTTGCTTAAAGTAGGTTTCCAAGGCTATCACGTTCAGGGCATTTAATGTCATTTCCTTTGTAAGCCCTCCTTTCCTGCCTGCATAAACACCGTATTTCATATCCCCAAACCCCGCCATTTCATGGGCATCGGGATTAATAGACAGCCTGACACCTTTCTCAAGGGCATAGTGTATCCATCTCCAGTCCAAGTCTAGCCTCCAAGGGTTGGCGTTGATTTCTATTGCGACGCCTTCCTTTGCACAAGCATCAATAATAACCTGATGATCTATTGGATAGCCGTCCCTTCGCAGGAGCAGGCGCCCGGTTGGGTGCCCTAGAATGGTTGTGTAGGGGTTTTGTATGGCTTTTATCAATCGGGCCGTAGCCTTTTTCCTATCCATACTTAGACTGGAGTGAATTGACGCCACTACATAGTCAAAGGTTTGCAATACCTCTTCCGGATAGTCGAGGTTCCCGTCCATAAGGATGTCGCTTTCTATCCCCTTGAAAATCTTAAACGGAGCCAGTTCTTTATTCAAGGCATCGATTTCTTCCTGCTGCTTGGCGACACGTTCTGCGTTAAGCCCATTGGCATAGAATGCAGACTGGCTGTGGTCGCCCATCCCAAGGTATTCGTATCCGAGAGACTTGCAGTATTCCGCCATTTCGCGCAACGTGTGCTTACCATCGCTGTATGTCGAGTGGTTGTGAAGTGGGCCCTTTAAATCTTCGATGTTCAGGAGGTTCGGAAGCTTGCCTTCCTTGGCCAATTCAATTTCAAATTGGCCCTCTCGAAGCTCTTCGGGAATAAAGGCCATTCCAGCTTCGGCGTATGCAGCTTCCTCACTGTCATAGGTTTTGGCAAGAAATACAGTCGCTAGTGTTTGGTTGTCGTTTGCAGGGGAAAGCAGGTGTTGCCTGCTGGCTTTTCTCAATAGCTTTTCTCGGACAAAAATGCCGGGATGCACCAGCAAAAAATCACAACGCAAGTCCGGGCCGTCAATGAGTCCTCCCCAACGGTAGGGACTTGATAAAGAGACCACCTTCTTTAATAGTGGAAACATTTCCAAGGTTTTTTGGGCACGTTTGGGGTATTCTGTGGCCACAAGAATTTCTAGGCTGGAAATGATTTCAATCTTGCGGGCGTATTCGCCCACTACAGCAACGTTTCCGGCGCCGAATTCAGCGGAGAGTTGTTCGAAGAGTTGATCTACTAGGGGTTCTATGTCCGCGTAAAGCCACTTCCCTTTGTTGTTTTCGACGTATTCTAACGCCGCTACGATGCTTTGTTGGGTTTTCTCTCCGAATCCTTTCAGTTTGGCAACTTGGCCGGATTGGCATGCCTCCATAAGCTCATGGGTGGAAGTAACGTTAAGTTCCTGCCAAAGGACCTTTATTTTCTTTGGCCCTAATCCTTTTATTGTCAAAACTTCTAGAATCCCTTCCGGTGTCTTTTCCAGCAGCTCATTTAGCAATTGGTGGGATCCTGTATCGATAAGCTCCAAGATCACCTCTGCAATGCCCTTACCTATCCCATTGATTTGTTGCAGTTGATTGGAGTCGAGCCCCTGCAATGGAGGCGCATCCCTTTCTAACATAATCAGTGCGGATTGATAACTCCTTATTTTAAAAACATTTTCCTCATGCAGTTCCATGAGTTGAATGGTGAGCTTGAGCGCTTTGGTGATTTGTTTGTTATCCAAGATTTCTTTCTTTTCTTAGGAGATGAACACAAATGTCCATATTATTTGTTTTAAAATAAAATCATTCCCCTTATCTTATGCAAGCGAATAGCATGAGCGCGACTTAATCGTAAAGAGGGAAGCGACTGGCTGTCTGGTAAGATGGCATTAGCAAAAAGTTGAAGTCCGGGTTTAAAAACAAGCATATGAACTATTGGTTAGTCAAGACAGAGCCAGAAAGTTATTCATTGGATGACCTCAAAAGGAATGAAGAAGATTGCTGGGATGGTGTGCGGAACTATCAGGCAAGAAATTTCATTGAGAAAATGAATATAGGGGACTTGGTCTTCGTTTATCACAGCGGTAAGCAAAAATCACTAGTTGGCCTAGCTGAGGTAGCTTCTGTCCCCTTTTCGGATCCAAAAGCACCTGAGAACGAAAAGTGGCTGGCTGTCATGCTCCGGTACAGCAAGCACCTGCAGGTGCCTCTGTCACTTGCCGAAATCAAAAGCAATCCCGAGCTACAGGACATGGCGCTTTTAAAACAATCCAGACTATCTGTAATGGCGGTAGCACCTAATGAAGCCGCTACACTGCTTAAATTGACCCAATCATGAAGAACCAGCTCGTTACCACAATCCTATTGGTGTTATTTACAGGCCTTGCAGGCTATGCAGGAGCGCAGGTGCAGTTTATACAGCGCATGGAAGTGCCGACGGATTGGTACGACGATGACTTTATTGTTATGCCAAGAAAGGAAGGGTTTGTTGCCTTTCGGGTGGTTTCTGAAAAGTTTCAGACTAGAAAAAATACATTTCAATATGTATTAGGAGATTTACAGCTCACAGATCCAACGCCCAACATCTTTTCGTTACAAGAAAACTCTGAGCTCCTGGGTTTTGATTTGGATGGCGATTTTTTATATGTGCTTTTTCAGAAGGGCCCTACGTTTAACAACGAGCGATTTATCTATGAAATTAACCTCAATACAAAAAAGGTTTCGGAGATTTCCATGACCAGTTTATTGAACTCGGAACTGCAGGATTTTCTTGTCTTTAATCGAAAAGCGGTCTTTATGGGTAATTATGAATACCGACCGGTGATACAGGTCTTTGATTTGGCTACCTCGGATGTGATTACGGTCCCGGGTGTTTTTGAAAAGGATGCAAATATCCTTCAGCTGCGTAAAGACCCCGAACTGAATGTCTTTGACGTGCTAATGACAAGAAGGGATATGTTCAAGAAGAAGATAGTGACGATCCTAACCTACGATACGAATGGCAACAAGTTGAGAGAGGTAAAAATCGACGACTTGGCTGATCCTTCTATGGAAATCGTAGAAGGTGTACTTACCTCCACCCATGATTACAAGCAAGCGCTAATAGGGCCGTATGGACTACGCAGAAAAGAGGCCTACCAAGGAATTTATTATTCCAAAATCAACGAATTTGGGGAGTACACGAATACCTTCTATACCCTGGCAGATTTTCCGAACTTTTACAATTATTTACCCGAGAAAATGCGGGAGAGGCGGATTAGAGCGCTAGAAAAAGACATCGAAAAGGGCAAAAACACCCCGATCAGAAATGTGGTCGTAACGCGGGAGGTATCCGATTTGGGAGGAATGTACCTTGTGTATAACGATCTTTTCGTTTCTTCTTCCTCCCGGTACATGCCTCGGGATGGGGTATATGCCAATACGTTTTACCGCATGAATCCCATGATGGGAGGAGGCTACAATGGGTTTTACAATCCGATGTTTATGGATCCACGGTTCAGGACCACACAGGTAACGCCCCAATACAAGTTTCTATCGGCTCAGTTTCTGTTGATCGACGCGCAAGGCGATCTTGTATGGGACAACACGCTTTCACTTAACAACCTCAGCAAATCAGATCCCAGCAAATTTGGTGAAGTTAGCTTTGATGGGAACAATTTGTTTTTTATGTATCTTGATGGGTTGCAGTTGATGCTCAGTCAGTTTAGGTCGGGAGAGTTGGTTCGGGAACATGAGGCTTTTGAACTTGAGCTCGTAAATGAAAATGAACGGATCCGTGATACCAAAGAGTCAAGCCTTCAGCTGATGTGGTGGTATGATAATTATTACCTCCTAACGGGCAAGCAAAAGGTGAGGTATCAAGACAATGAAGGAAAGGAACAAACACGTGACGTGAGTTTCTTCACCAAAATTAAAGTAGATGATTTGATGTAGACAGCCCGTGGCTGGGGATATTTTTTTATATTTGTAACCAAATTTTGGTTATGCAGAAAAGACTCGTCCTTGATCAAACCCAAATCAACATCACTATCAGCAGGTTCTGCTATCAGCTGATAGAGAATCATGATGATTTTGAAAACACCGTGCTTCTGGGATTACAACCTCGGGGCTCTATGGTCATGGACAGGATCGTGCATCGCCTAAAAGAGATTTCTGGGTTATCGATAGCCTACGGGTATTTGGACGCCACCTTCCATCGGGACGATTTTAGAAGAAGAGAACTCCCACTTAAAGCCAACGAAACCAAAATCGATTTTTTGATCGAAAATAAAAAAGTGGTTTTGGTCGATGATGTCATCTACAAAGGAAGGTCCATCCGTGCGGCAATGGACGCGATGATCGCGTTCGGAAGACCCCAAAAGGTAGAACTCATGGTCCTTATCGACAGGAAGTTCACCAGAGACTTTCCAATTAAACCCGATTATTTTGGCCGGCAGGTCAATACCTTGGAAAGCCAATATGTCAGCGTCGAGTGGCAGGGAAAAGGATATACAGAAGACGCGATTTGGATCACAGAAAAGTCCCCAAGTAAATAACCATGCAACAACTTAGCACCAAGCATCTTTTAGGAATCAAAAATCTTACAGCTTCAGATATTGAGTTGATTTTTCAGACTGCCGACAACTTCAAAGATGTTTTGAACAGGCCTATAAAAAAAGTACCTTCACTGAGGGACATTACCATCGCCAACATTTTTTTCGAAAATTCTACCCGCACGAAATTATCCTTTGAACTTGCCGAAAAGCGTTTATCTGCAGACGTGATCAATTTCTCTTCATCCAACAGTAGCGTAAAAAAAGGGGAAACGCTGATCGATACGGTCAACAATATCCTGGCCATGAAGGTGGATATGGTAGTCATGCGGCACAGCAGTCCCGGTGCTCCTCACTTTTTGTCCAAAAACATCAAGGCGAACATCGTCAATGCCGGAGATGGTACCCACGAGCACCCGACCCAAGCGCTGCTTGACGCTTTTTCCATCCGGGAAAAACTTGGAGAGGTAGCGGGGAAAAAAGTAGCCATCATAGGGGATATCCTTCACTCAAGAGTCGCCTTGTCTAATATTTTCTGCCTGCAAAAACTGGGCGCCGAAGTGATGGTTTGCGGACCGATTACGCTTCTACCGAAACACATTGGCAGCTTGGGAGTTAAGGTAGAGCTTGATGTGAAAAAGGCACTGGCGTGGTGCGATGTGGCAAATGTGCTTCGAATTCAGCTTGAACGTCAGCAGATCAGATATTTCCCGTCGCTGAGGGAATATTCTTTGTATTACGGCGTAAACAAGAAAATGCTTGATCAATTGGATAAGCAGATCGTCATCATGCATCCTGGGCCTATAAACCGCGGGGTTGAATTGAATTCGGACGTAGCCGATTCCGCACATTCCATTATTCTGCAGCAAGTGGAAAATGGCGTCGCCATTCGGATGGCGGTATTATATCTCTTGGCAGGGGTCAGATAGGCTGACGGAAATGGCTCATAGTATGAGGTTCCTGGTCCGGCTTTTGACACGTCTTCAAACATACGGCGATATATGCACGTAATTTGTTAGATAGTAGTCGGAATTTTATACAAAAAGAGAAATGATATATAACAGCATAATAGATACCATAGGCAATACGCCACTAGTCCGTCTGAACAAACTAAATGCCGGAATAAAAGGAGAGATTCTGGTAAAGGTAGAATATTTTAATCCAGGTAATTCCATGAAGGACCGCATGGCCATCAAAATGGTGGAGGATGCCGAAAAGGCCGGATTGCTCAAGCCGGGTGGTACCATCATAGAGGGGACAAGCGGTAATACGGGCATGGGTCTTGCTCTCGCCGCCATCGCCAAAGGGTATACATGTATTTTTACCATGGCTGACAAACAGTCAAAGGAGAAAATCGATATTTTAAGAGCAGTGGGAGCCGAGGTAGTTGTCTGTCCTACCAACGTATCGCCGGAAGATCCGCGTTCCTATTACTCTGTTGCCAAAAAGCTTAACAAAGACATTCCGAATTCGTTTTATCCCAACCAATACGACAATCTCTCCAACTGGAAGGCACACTATGAAACTACTGGCCCCGAAATCTGGCGTGATACGGATGGCAAAGTCACTCATTTTGCCGCAGGAGTAGGCACAGGCGGGTCCATGTCAGGTACATCCAAGTTCCTAAAAGAACAGAACAAATCAATTGTCTCCGTAGGCATAGATACGTATGGATCCGTGTTCAAAAAATATAAGGAAACGGGTATCTTCGATGAAAATGAAATCTATCCCTACCTGACTGAGGGAATAGGGGAGGATATTCTTCCAAAGAACGTAGATTTTGACATGATCGATCACTTCATCAAAGTGACTGATAAAGATGCTGCAGTGATGACCCGAAAGCTTTCCCGGGAGGAAGGGCTTTTTGTTGGGTGGTCATGTGGATCCGCGGTACACGGAGCCCTGGAGTATGCACGAGAGTTTCTGAAGGAAGGAGATCAGATGGTTATTCTGCTCCCCGACCATGGAACGCGGTACTTGGGTAAAATTTACAATGATGACTGGATGCGAAACCATGGATTCTTGGAAGATAAAACCTATACCACGGCAAGAAATATCATTACCGCTCGGCCAACAGCCTATAATCTTTTGGTTGTATATAGAGATACCTTGGTAAAAGAGGCCATCTCCATAATGAACGAAAGTAGTGTGTCGCAAATCCCCGTGGTGGAAGACGGAAATGTTGTTGGCAGCATCACCGATACCAAGCTGCTACATAAAATCATTCAAAACCCTAGCCTAAAAGATGCTACTGTATCTGAGGTGATGGAAGACTCTATGAAGTTTGTCGCGCTGGACAGTACGTTGGATGTGTTGTCAAGTATGGTAGAGAAGGAGAAAGCCGTACTAGTAAGGGACGACGCCCACCAAATTCACATTATAACAAAGCACGATATCCTTGCCGCCATCACTGGCTAGGGTATTATTCAATAGCCGCAAGTAAAATGAACAATCGGAAGTTAGATGCATTAATCACAAAAGGGTACGATTTCGATATTCGCGAAGCGTTCGAACAGGGCTGGTTGATGTTCAAAAAGTTCCCCGCTTTTTCAGCAGGATACACCTTTTTCATCATTTCAATTCAGTTGATGTTTGTCCTTTATCTTCCGGATTACGCGGTTCTTTTTGGGATCTTTCTTGCTGGTCCGCTTTCTGCGGGGTATTTTCTGGCAGCAAATAAAATCTCTCAAGGAGACACCCTTATATACCCGGATTATTTTAGGGGTTTTGAATACTACCTTCCAATTGTCTTAGTAACTGTAATCGGTCAGGTGCTGACGGCGATAGGCCTGATACTATTGATTATACCTGGAATATATTTGTTGGTAGCCTATATGTTCTCAAAGCTGATGGTGCTATTTGGAGGGTTTGATTTTTGGAATGCTTTGGAATACAGTAGGAAATTGGTGCAGGTTCAGTGGTTCAAATTTTTTCTTTTTGGAGTTTTCGCTGTTCTATTGAATCTGGTCGGTGCCTTGGTTTTTATGGTAGGGTTGGCAGTTACCATGCCGGTGACCTATTTCGCCATTTATTTTCTTTTTGAAAAAATAACGGCGGATGTATTTGTAGAAGAGGCAGAAGTAACCGAATAGTAAGAAAGGATGTCTATGCACCTAATCATACCTCTTATTAGATCATCCAAAAAGAGCTGGGAACGTGAATGAGGTAATTACGATTATAGGTGTAGTGCAGGCGGTATTCGGGATGACCATTTTTCTTACCAAACGGCCGACGCACAGCAGTTTTTTGTTTTTATCTGCCTGGTTTGGCGTCATTGCCGTTTTCCTCGGATCATTTCTTCTTCCATTTGAAGTAGTGGCCTATTTCAAGCCGGGCATATTCCCTCTTTTGTTTTTGCTTGGACCCTTGTTGTACCTTTATGTCAGTTCCCTCACAGTAGAGACCTTTCAATTAACGAAAAGAGACTTTCTTCATTTTGTTCCACTGGTAATCATTTCCCTACACCGCTCCGCCGTCGTGGCTGTGCCGATATTGAGTCCCGCAGATGATCCCTTGTTTAGGTACAATAAAGTGTATTATTTTCTATTGCTCGTGACCCTCTCGACGTATTGGATGTTTACCCTTACGAGGATTTTAAAATACAGAAGAAATATTCCTTTGCACTTCTCAAATTATACGAGAACCAACTCACTTACCTGGCTTATTTTTGTCCTGTCTTTTTTTCTGTTTTTCTTTTTGGCGGATTTTGTGCGTTACTTCCTGAAGATTGCCTTAGCGATTGAATGGACAACTTTTTCGATGCTCCCGTTGAATCTTACGGCTTTCGTGTTTATTATGACGTTTTTCGGGATAAATCAATCGGCCATTTACCGACCCTTGCCTAAAAAATTGCCGGTCAGAGAAGAAACTGGATCGGAAACTGGTAACTCCCGTCCCGCCCTTCCGCATGAAGAAGTTAATGGCCTAAACGAGGAAATTGTCGACTACCTGAAAACTAAGAAGCCATACCTTAATCCGGAGTTTAATTTAGAAATGATGGCTTCGGATCTTGGTATTTCAAAGCATAAACTATCCCAACTAATCAATGTCGGTCAGCATAAAAATTTTTACAAGCTAATAAACGAATATCGCATTGCTGAAGTTAAAGCTATGCTTATTAACCCGTCATACGGGCATTTTTCAGTTCTTGGTGTGGCGTTTGAGTGCGGATTTAACTCCAAGTCAGCCTTCAACCGGATTTTTAAAGAAGAAACGGGATTGACGCCAAGCGAGTACAAAAGAACGTCCTAGAAAAAAATTTAGTCCTAATTTATCGGTTGGGACGTTTGGCATAGCTGTCTAGCATACTTTTGAACATTGGGTACTTGTCTGATAAATCAAGTTTTCCGGCGATGTGCTGTTTGATGACACTTATTTAGTATAATTCTTAAGTTTATGAAATCACTTCTTCATTCAATTCACTTACGACGAATATCCCGTATTATAACCGCGGGAGTAATTAGCCTAACTTTAGTAGGGTTGTTGCTCTATTCCTGTCAAGAAAAACCCCATTACCAACAGCCTGAACTGGGTTATCGATCACTATCCATTATCGAGGTTGACGGGTTGCAATTTAAAGACCTAAATAAAAACGGTCAATTGGATCCTTATGAAGACTGGCGACTCGGTACGGACGAGCGCAGTGCCGATCTTCTTTCCAAGATGTCGCTGGATCAGAAGGCCGGATTTATGATGATCAACTCACTGAGTATGCTAGGCACCAGAAAAGCCCAAGCTTCGGGAGGAACGTACTCCGCAAGCGATCTGGAAGAAGGACAGGTTCCCCAAGAGCGGTCAGAACAGGCAAACCGGCCCAATTTTATTGGCGGCATGAATACCGTTACAAGTTCTACCAAACTTGTGAAGGAGTTTCACAATAGGCATTTTATACTCAGATCCAATGAAAGTGCGCGGATAATTGCCGAATGGAATAATAAACTCCAAGAACTATGTGAAAGTGATTCGTTGGGAATTCCTGCAATTATCACATCTAACCCCCGAAATCACATCACCTCCAATGCCTCTATAGGAACATCCCTCGACGCCACTGTATTTACGGCTTGGCCAGGTGAGTTAGGGTTGTCTGCTACTAGAGACCTTTCGTTGATAAGGGATTTTGCCGATTTTTCCCGTCAGGAATGGCATGCGGCAGGCATCAGAAAAGGGTATATGTACATGGCGGACCTTGCAACTGAACCCCGATGGTCCCGGGTAAATGGGACCTTTGGCGAAGATCCGGAGTGGGTTGCGGAGATTATAAAGGAAATTGTGTTGGGTTTTCAGGGCGAAAAGCTGGGACCGGAATCGATTGCATTGACGATGAAGCACTTTCCAGGCGGTGGGTCTGGTAAAGGCGGTCAGGATTCCCATTTTGACTGGGGTAAAGAGCAGGTGTTCCCTGGAGGAAGATTCTATGAAAATTTATTGCCTTTCCGTGCTGCGATTGATGCAGGTGCCTCTGCCATTATGCCCTACTACTCCATGCCGGTAGGGACGGAATTTGAGGAAGTCGGGTATGCTTATAATAAAGGCGCATTGACAGAATTGTTACGGGGAGAACTGGGATTTAAAGGGATAATAAATACAGATACCGGCCCATTGACCCGTATGGTATGGGGCGTAGAGGACCTTACGTTATCCGAAAGGTACAAGAAAGCCATTGAGGCTGGGTCAAATATCATTTCGGGAGTTTCTGATCCGGCAGCATTGATAGAAGTTGTTACCTCCGGAATGGTCGGAATGGAATACATTGATAATTCGGTATTACTTCTGTTAAAGGAAAAGTTTGATCTTGGCCTGTTCGAAAATCCCTATGTTGATCCGGATGCGGCGGAAAATATAGTGGGAGGGGAATCCTATAAGGAAAAGGCAGGTTTGGCATTGAGGAAATCCATCGTCCTACTCCGCAATGAAAACAGTGCGCTTCCGCTAAAGCCAAACGCAAAAATATATTTTGAGACTTTCAAAGCACCTGGTCGCGGTGAAGAGGGTAATCAGCGAAAGGTTTTATTGGAAAATGATGCAAATTATGACTTGGAATTTGTGTCCTCTGTCTCAGAAGCTGACCTTGCCATACAGTGGGTGATACCTTCAACCTCTCTCTTCAACTCTGACGGTGCACCTATATCCATCTCGCTGTCAAAGGCAACAATTAACATAGACCCTATAAACGAAATATCCGCCAATACGCCTACCATTTTAGTGGTGGATTACTCTAACCCTTGGGTAATTAATGAGATTTATAACGATGAGGACAAAGGTAACGTACAAGCTGTTCTTGCAACTTTTGGTACCACACCTGAGGCCTTGCTAGATGTGCTTACGGGGAAATTTAATCCGCAGGGAAAAATGCCTTTTTCTACGCCAATTTCTGATGAAGCTGTAGAAAATAATTTAGAAGATGTTCCAGGGTACATGGAGGGAGAAGGCTATGCCCTGTTTCATTACAAAGAAGGGATGAGTTATTAGGTTGAAAACAAACTCAACCACGTCGCCGGCTCAGATTTCAATGGTATTAGGGAAAGCTTCTTTGGAGCTTTCCTTTTTACCCCTGAATCCAACAGGAATGGGGCTTTAGCCCATTCAATGCTGAGGGGCACCTATCCCCCGGCTTCAGCCAAAATGGAGAATTGTTTTGATGTGACAGTTTGTATGGGTGTTCTGGAATTCTATAGGGACTGGTCAGCTGGGACAGAATTTGGCTAAAGCCAAAAAAGGGGATTGTTAGAATCTTTATGCCTCCAGCTGAAGCAGGAGGCAATTGAGTAAGATAGATTTTGGCCTCTGAATATCCAATCAGCTAAACACTATTTTCTGCATTCAATAGGAATGGGCTTCAGCCCATTCACTATTGATCGGCACCTATCCCCCGGATTTAGCCGAAATTTTATGCGTGGAATTAAATTATTTCCTATCTTTACAGCTCGTAAATAAATCTTCACTCTTTGCTTGCAGCAATGGCCCCTTGGTGCGTGAACCAAGGGGCATTTGTATTTTTGTACGCTATTCAAGGTGGAAAGCCTTGTTCGCATTTGGCCAGAAGGAGGGTCCTTTAGTGTTTTTTAACAAGCTTGGTCTAAAAAAATTAGTCGCCCAATAAAAGGGGGATTGATTTTTGTGCTAACCTTTAGACTGCTTCGCTAGAATTTAATTCTAAAAAAAGAATTACCTTTGTTCCATATTTACTTCATGCCAAAGCTATGAGTGATCAGATCAAACACGAGTGCGGTATAGCCATGATCAGGCTCAGAAAACCCCTTCAATATTACATTGATAAATACAATACCCCACTCTATGCTGCAAACAGGCTATATGTTCTCATGCAGAAGCAGATCAACAGAGGACAGGACGGTGCTGGAGTAGCAAACATTAAAATCAACACATCACCGGGAACACGCTATATTAGCCGCTACCGTTCCGTAGAATCCGAGGCTGTTACTGGCATTTTTCAGAAAATCACAAAGAAATTTAAGAAAGCCAGAAAGGTAGGGACAGAAGCAGATCTGTTAGATGCAGAATGGATCAAGGAGCATGTTGCCTTCAGTGGGGAAGTTTGGCTGGGGCACCTTAGGTACGGGACTCATGGTGAAAACAGCATAGAGACCTGCCATCCGTTTCTGAAGCAAAACAACTGGAGGAGTAGAAATCTGGTCATGGCTGGAAACTTTAACATGACAAATGTGCAGGAACTTTTTGACATTCTGGTGGAGCTTGGTCAGCACCCAAAAGAGAAAACAGATACGGTGACGGTCATGGAGAAGATCGGACATTTTTTGGATGAGGAAAATCAGCGCTTATTCGATAAATACAAAGGGATAAGTAATCAGGAAATCACCGAAGTCATCGAACGGGAACTGGATGTGGCGCGGATACTGAGGAGGAGTTGTAGGGATTTTGATGGGGGATATGCTATGGCAGGCCTCATTGGCAACGGTTCCAGTTTCGTGGTTCGTGACCCAATTGGCATCCGCCCCGCGTATTACTACGCAGATGATGAGATCGTCGTAGTTGCCTCTGAAAAGCCGCCAATAAAAACGGCCTTTGATATCGAATACAGCGCAATAAAAGAAATCAAGCCCGGACATGCACTTGTCATAAACAAGGACGGATCGTACGGGGAATATGAAATCATAGCACCAAAGACCAAAAAATCTTGTAGCTTCGAACGTATCTACTTTTCGCGCGGTACTGATCCGGATATCTATCGTGAAAGAAAAAATTTGGGTAGGGCATTGGTGCCTCAAATTCTAAAGGCAATTGATTTTGATATTAAGAACACCGTATTCTCATACATTCCCAATACGGCGGAGACATCGTTCTATGGCATGATAGAAGGTCTGGAAGACTACCTTAGTGCGCGAAGACGGGAAGTTCTCATAGATGGCAAGCCGCATTTGGGAGACTTGGAGGAGCTGTTGAGTTTCAGGCCAAGGGTGGAAAAATTGGTTAGTAAAGATGTAAAGCTGAGGACCTTCATCACCAATGACAGCGATAGGGATATTATGGTATCGAATGTTTACGATACCACCTACGAAGTCATTCGTCCAGGGATCGATACGATCGTGGTGATCGATGATAGCATCGTCAGGGGAACTACGCTTGAAAAGAGCATTTTGACGACCCTGGACAAATTGAAGCCTAAACGCATCATCATCGTTTCTTCTGCTCCCCAGATACGCTTTCCGGATTGCTATGGTATAGACATGTCTAAGATGAAGGAATTTATCGCGTTTAGAGCGGTGGCCGCCCTTCTATCAGACACGGGACAGTCTGACCTGATGGAACGGGTGTATGAAAAATGTGTTACCTATCCGGACGCGAATGAAAATTTCGTGAAGGAAATCTATCGGGGATTTACCGATCAAGAAATCTCGGACAAGATCGCTGAAATAATCACCTCGGAGCACATCAATGCGAAAGTAACTGTCTTATACCAAACGGTAGCTAACCTGAATCAGGCATGTCCCGAACATCTTGGAGACTGGTATTTCACCGGGAATTTCCCAACAAGGGGAGGGATGCGTGTTGTGAACAGGGCGTTTGCGAACTACATGGAAGGTAAAGGAGTGCGCGCCTACTAATAGACAGTCTTTTTCGTGTATGTTTTTTTAAAGTCTTAATGGCTTCCTTTTGTTTGTCTAAAACACTAGAATCTTTTAAATAACGACCTTGTATATGAGTATAGATGTTTCATTGCTAAAGACGGTTTGCAACATACCTGGTGCACCCGGTTTCGAGAAGCAGGTGAGAGAGTTTATCTTGAAGAAAGTGACTCCGCTTGTTGATACGGTGGAGGTAGACAATATGGGTAACGTCATTGCTGTAAAGCGGGGAAAACGAAACCCCGAAAATAAACGCGTGATGGTGGCCGCCCACATGGATGAAATAGGGTTTATCGTAACCCACATTGATGACGGGGGTTTTTTGCGTTTTCATACCCTCGGCGGATTTGACCCAAAGACACTTACGGCGCAAAGGGTCATTGTACATGGCAAAAAAGATTTGGTAGGCGTGATGGGAAGCAAGCCCATACATGTCATGACACCGGAGGAGAAGCAGAAGACACCTAAAGTGGCCGATTTTTTTATCGATCTCGGAATGACAAAATCTGAGGTAGAAAAGTATATCGAAATAGGTGATCCGATAACGAGAGAACGGGAATTAATCGAAATGGGAGACTGCGTCAATTGTAAGTCCATAGATAACCGTGTGGCGGTTTTCATCTTATTGGAAACCCTAAAGATGTTGGAAGAACCGGCCTATGATGTTTATGCGACGTTTACCGTGCAAGAGGAAGTAGGCCTTCGCGGAGCCAATGTGTCCGCGCATTTTATCAATCCCGATTTTGGCATCGCGTTGGACACAACCATCGCTTATGATGTCCCCGGTGCCGCTGCCCATGAACGGATTACCGAACTTGGCAAAGGCACTGCCATAAAGATTATGGATGCCTCGACCATATGTGACTACCGGATGGTCGCCTTTATGAAGGAGACCGCAAAAGCAAAGGGGATCTCATGGCAGCCCGAAATTTTGACTGCAGGCGGAACAGATACCGCCGGAGTTCAGCGTAACGGAAAACAAGGGTCAATTGCCGGGGCGATCTCCATCCCAACCCGTCACCTGCATCAAGTCATAGAGATGGCGCACAAAGCCGATATAGCCGCAAGCATTGAATTATTGAAGGCTTGTTTGGAAAATATCGACGGCTTTGATTGGCAGCATTAATGGTCCTAGCTAAGCAGTCGCAGCAGGTATTCCGAAAAAATTATAGTTACTGCTTATGCCGTTTTTTCGGGATTTTTTTGGCTAAATAGTTCACCAATTCAGAATAGGATAGGTGTTCGTGGTTGCTTATACTGAACGAAGTTTTGTCGTTGAAGACTAGGCTCAGCTGTTTGAATGCGCGTTTATTTGCCATCACCGTCTCCTCCTCCCATCCAAGAACATCAATCAGTGCATAGGTTTTTGTAAATCTCCGCAAAGGTACCCGGATAGTTATCCGTTCATTACCCACTGAAATAAACTTATACCCTGCCATCATTTTCACGGCAATCAACAAAATGACAACCGTAAGTAGGCTGCAACAAATTAAGTAGAACAACAGGCTATAGGAACCGCCACGGGTGAAGTCGGCTAACAAATAGGCTAGGCCAGCCATCAAGATCACTAGGATAAGTCCCAGCGACAGGTAGGTGCTTTTTTTTGGTTTACTTTGGATCATTCCCTTGTTGTATTTTGGTCAGTGTTTGCTTCGAAAAAACCGTAAGCTCGGGAAAAAAGGCATCAAAATAGTCCTGAAAACGATCTTGATAAAGGGTAAGGTAGGAGGTGGCATGTTCTAGGTTGGATTTGAAGCTAGCCCTGTATGAAATGCCGGTTAGTGCCCGTTGGATGCCGAGTTCAGTCCCGTAGGCAACCAGCCAGTTTTCCTTCTGCATGACCTTAAACGCATTTCTGAATTTGACGGGGAGGACAGGCAGCTGCCCTTCTACAATCCCATATACCCTGTTGGCAAATTCGGGCAGAGACTGCTCATGGTATGTCTTCCAATTCTTAGCCAGGAAGTAATCGAAGAACATGTCCGTAATTACGGACGAATACCTAAAAAAAACTGGCTTGAGCAGAAGCTGGGATTCTTTGACGAGCGGATGGAAATCCGTAAATCTGTCAATTTCCCGGTGAAGCCTTATGCCTTGTGCAATTTCACGCTCAAATTGATCTTCAACGTTTCCTTTTACGAAATCTCCGATGAAATTTCCGACCAATACATTGGGTTGGTCAAATGATAAAAAGGCGTGTGCAAGAAAATTCACTTGGCAGTTGGCTGTTTTTTAGTTCCAAAACAAGTATCATTGTTTCGCAGTAGTAGACTAAAGATGGTAAATATACAGGAAGAATTAAAATTAATTCAAAAACTTTTAAGAACCGAATGGAAAGAGGATTTGGCACAATACAAGCAGAAAACCTTTGGAAAATCCCTTTCCGAAAAAAGGGAGGCAGGGATTTGCTGGTATCCGCTTACCGTGTCGAAGCTGCGTACAGGGTTGGCCGATAAGGTTCTAGTGGAGGTCACTCATCCTGATCCACCTTCTACGCATGGATTTCAGTCGGGAAAATCCGTTTCGCTTTTTTCAAACAGCGGCGATAGAGACGCTAAGGATCGCGTAAACGGGGTAGTCAATTATGTGCGGGGCAATAAGCTGATGATGACCCTTGGCGTGGAAAATGTGCCAGATTGGCTGGAAGGCGGGAAAATCGGGGTCGATTTGCTGTTTGACGAAAATACATACCGGCAAATGGATAGCGCAATGGATGTGGTAATAAAAGCTGATTCAGGCAGATTAAGTGTCCTAAAAGAAGTTTTGTTGGGAGCTGCTGGGCCTAGTAGTAAGAATTTGGATCTTTCCCTTGAAGATTCCCGGCTGAACGAGAGCCAGCGAGCAGCGGTGCTTCTTGCGTGTTCGGCGAAAGATGTCGCCGTAGTCCATGGCCCTCCCGGGACCGGCAAAACCACCACTTTGATCGCAGCAATCCGGGAGACACTTAGATCGACACATCAAGTAATGGTATGTGCCCCAAGTAATGCTGCTGTAGACCTTTTGGTTGAAAAGTTGGTTGAAGAAGGAATAGTAACGCTTCGTATTGGCCATCCTGCCCGAGTCGATGATGACATCCTTAACCAGACCTTTGATGCCAAAATATCCCAACATCCCAGTTACAAAACCCTAAAAAAGCTCAAGAAAGATGTCGCGGAATTAAGGCGTAAAGCCAAGCAATTCAAACGGAATTTTGGGCATCAGGAGCGTGCCCAACGTCAGGATCTATACGAGCAGGTAGGCTTCATGAGGCAGGAAATCGACCAACTTGAAGATTATATCCGCTTTGATATTTTTCAGCGAACCCAAGTAGTCGCCTGTACATTTTCTGGCGCTGGTTCACAGGCGCTGAAAGGGATGAAGTTTCCAGTGGTATTCATGGACGAAGCGGCCCAGGGACTGGAACCGGCTACCTGGATTCCCCTCCTTGCTGCGGAAAAGGTTGTAATGGCCGGTGACCATTGCCAGCTACCCCCTACGATCAAGTCCTTTGAAGCTGCAAATGCAGGTCTTCGCAAAACGCTTTTTGAGAAAGTAATCGAAAGAAACCCTCAGAGCGCCGTCATGTTGCTAACGCAGTACCGGATGCCGGGGCTCATCATGGGGTTTTCAAGTAAGGTTTTTTATGAAAATAGGCTGGAGGCGGCACCGGTGACTGCTTCGCACATGTTGCGTCCGGATGAACCGATCCTTTCCTTTATTGATACAGCAGGCAGCGGGTATGCCGACTTTACCGACAAGGAGACTCTCAGCACGCAAAACATCGAAGAGGCCCGATTTGCACTGCAGGTGATGAATACCCTGCTAAAGCGGATCGGCAATGGTCTCTTTGAAGAAAACGATTGGAATATAGGCCTAATTTCCCCGTACAGAGGCCAGGTGGAGCTATTTAAAGTGCTGATCCGTGAGGAAGAAGCCTATATGAAGATACGGTCAATGAGTTCACGCATGACCGTCGATACCATTGATGGATTTCAGGGTCAGGAGCGGGATGTAATACTAATCAGTCTTGTGCGTAGTAACCCCAGGGGTGAAATCGGGTTTCTCTCCGATACACGGAGGATGAACGTGGCAATGACCAGAGCAAAACGAAGATTGATCGTGATAGGGGATAGCGGCACCTTATGCGTGCACCCGTTTTACCGTGAGTTGTTGGATTATGTGGAGGCAGCAGGGTGCTATACAAGTATCTATGAGCTTTTGGACAATTGACGTTTAGTTGCTGGCAGCCCGGCGCTGATGGTAGGCTTCCGTTAGGTAGCGAATCACCGCGGCAAATCTATCTGTAGCAGCTAGCATATCTTGGGGTATATCGCGGCCGTGGAGCCTACTAAGTAACCGTCCATATATTCCGTTAAAGCAGACTTGGATTTCGTGTCCTGGGTTTTTGTCTCCCGCGTCAAGGACCAACTCCATGACGTGGGGTTTTGCTAGCGTATACGTTTCAAAGTACACGGGGTCAGATTTCAACAGACGCCAATGTAGCACCGCCAAATCATCTACCGTCTGCTGCACCTCGGAGAGATGCCCGCTTTCACGGATATTTTCATCGGTCATTTGCTTTGCTAAGGTCGAAAACCATGTCAGTAGGTCGCTTTTTTCCTCTTGGGCTATGGGATAATGGGAAATGACGTATTGGTTTAGGTCGGCCATATTGAATTGGTATGACCGGATGAGGTCTTCCATTTGGTACATGTATATCACATATTCGGCAATGTTGTCTCTTTGCTTTTGTAAGGCTATCCGTTTCATGAAGGGTTCCGTTACTTGGTTGAAGCGGTATATTTGTCAAGTTCTTTTTGAAAATAGGCGTCCCATTTCTTCTGCATAACCGGGTTTCTTGGTTTGGTACATTCCAAGTCATAAAGTTGATCCATTTGCTTCCAGGAACGGAAATGGGTGCTAATTATCCTGTTGAGTTCCACTTTGTAATTTTTAGCGTCAAAAAGCCTGTCGTTTGCGTCTTTTACAATCCGATGGGCGATGATTTGTGCGATCAGGAAATGTCCATTTTCATGGTGGAGTACCTGGGCCTTAGTAGCTGCGTCATTGTTTGCCAAAAAGCTTTCCGTCACTTGGGACAATTCTTTTTCAAAATTAACGATGGCATTGACCGTAAGGGACACATTATTTCCCCTTGGAATTACCTTTAGGATTTTTACGTCACAGGTGCTTAGACAGATCGCATTGATGCTTGACTTACCCTGAATGACTTTGACTACCTTAAAGTCGTCCCATTTAAGAACACGGTCCGGCGACACGGATACCAAACTTGCTGCTTTTCCAAGGTGTTTTGTTTCGAATCCGGTTAACGCAAGGCCTGCTATAAGCAGTAGGGTTAGGTAGCTGGATATAGCGGAGAACATGTAGTATTTCGTTAGTCTCTTATTTGTGTAAAACAACGCAGGCTGATTTAGGTTTCCTTATCATTGATTGGGCGATAACGGGATAGTCGCCGCTTCGAGAATTAAAATTACCAAATAATATTAAAACCCTAACTATTTACTATTTTTGCACCCAGTATGAACATGCAAAAAATAAGAAATTTCTGTATTATTGCCCACATCGACCACGGCAAAAGTACCTTGGCCGATCGGCTCCTACAGTTTACGAATACAGTAAGCGATAGAGAGATGCAGGACCAATTGTTAGATAATATGGATTTGGAGCGGGAGCGGGGCATCACCATTAAGTCTCATGCAATCCAAATGAAATACACTTATAAAGGAGAAGAATATACCCTAAATCTCATAGATACTCCAGGTCACGTGGATTTTTCGTATGAGGTGTCCAGGTCTATTGCTGCCTGTGAAGGAGCCCTTCTTATTGTAGATGCCTCTCAGGGTATAGAAGCCCAAACAATCTCTAACCTCTACCTTGCAATCGGCCAAGACCTTGAAATCATTCCGGTTTTAAATAAAATAGACCTTCCCGGTGCTCAGCCTGAGGTAGTTGCTGATGAAGTCATGGATTTGATTGGCTGTGACAGGTCGGATATTATTCTTGCTTCCGGTAAGGAAGGCCTCGGCATTGAAGACATTCTCAACGCAGTGGTAGAAAAAATACCTGCTCCCAAGGGAGATGAGGAGGCACCGCTTCAGGCCATGATATTTGATTCTGTCTATAATCCCTTTAGAGGAGTAGAGGTTATTTTCCGCATTTTCAACGGAACGATCAACAAAGGGGACAAAATCAAGTTTGTCAATACCGGTCGGGAGTATGAAGCGGATGAAATTGGCATTTTGGGGATACAACAGAAGCCGCAACAAACCATGAAGGCGGGCAATGTTGGATACCTGATTTCCGGGATCAAAGTGGCAAAAGAGGTGAAAGTAGGGGATACCATTACCCATGTAAAAAGGCCCTGTCCGGCGACTATTCAAGGGTTTGAAAACGTAAAACCGATGGTTTTTGCCGGAATTTATCCCGTAGAAACCACGGACTTTGAAGAACTCAGGGCTTCCATGGAAAAGTTGCAGCTCAACGATGCCTCTTTGGTGTGGGAACCTGAGACATCCGCGGCGCTCGGGTTTGGGTTCAGATGCGGGTTCTTGGGCATGCTTCACATGGAGATCATTCAGGAAAGATTGGAAAGGGAGTTTGATATGACGGTTATTACTACCGTGCCTTCCGTACAGTTCAAAGCCCTGATGAACAATAATGAATATAAGATCGTGAACGCCCCATCGGACATGCCCGAACCAAATCTTTTTAAGCATATTGAAGAGCCGTTCGTAAAGGTATCCATCATCACCGCCGCAGATTACGTGGGACCGGTTATCCAACTTTGTATGGAGAAGCGGGGGCAAATAAAGAATCAAGTCTACTTAACAGCGGATAGGGTCGAGCTTAGTTTTGAAATGCCGTTGGTAGAAATCGTCTTTGACTTCTTTGACAAACTAAAGACAATTTCCAGGGGATACGCTTCTTTGGATTATGAGTTGATTGGTTTTAGAGCTTCACATATGGTTCGGCTAGATGTTATGCTTAATGGTGAGCCTGTTGATGCATTATCCGCTATTGTCCATAGAGATAAGGCATACGAATGGGGAAAGAGACTTTGTGAGAAACTGAAAGAACTGGTACCTCGGCAAATGTTCGAAATCGCCATTCAAGCCGCGATAGGAGCAAAGATTATTGCACGAGAAACGGTAAAGGCAATGCGGAAAAACGTATTGGCCAAGTGTTACGGCGGGGATATCTCCCGAAAGCGCAAGCTCCTAGAGAAACAGAAAAAAGGTAAAAAACGCATGAGACAGGTCGGTAACGTGGAGGTTCCGCAAGAGGCGTTTATGGCCGTACTGAAACTTGATTGACAAAACATCGGTTGTAGTTCATAGACCTATGATGATGCTCTCCTAGAAGCATTGGATTTTTGGGTAGAAAACGTTTGCTTATGGGGAGCCATATCTCCGATCAATTGAGGATATAAGGCACCGCGGGCATAACCTAAAACAGTAACATTCAACAATGGCGCTACGAATAGACGGAAAAAAGACATCGGAACAGATAAAGGGGGAAATTGCGGCCCAAGTAGAGGAAATCAAACAAAATGGTGGGAAAATACCCCATTTGGCCGCGATACTGGTAGGAAGTGATGGGGCTAGCCAGACGTATGTAGGCGCAAAAGTAAAAGCCTGTGAGCAGGTAGGATTTCAGTCCACACTGGTACTGTTGAAAGAATCCATTTCTGAAGAGGATTTACTTTCTGAGATCCAAAAAGTAAATGAAAATCCCGATATCGATGGACTTATTGTCCAACTGCCCCTGCCCAAACATATATCCGTTGAAAAAGTAACTGCCAAAATACTTCCGGAAAAGGATGTAGACGGCTTTACGCCGGCTAATGTTGGAAGAATGGCGTTGAATTGGCCGACCTACATTTCTGCGACTCCCTTTGGAATATTAGAGCTACTAAAGCGGTACGAGATAGAAACTTCCGGTAAACACTGCGTGGTGATAGGAAGAAGCCACATTGTGGGTTCGCCTATGAGTATTTTGATGGCGAGAAATGCCAATCCGGGTAATTGTACCGTAACGATAACCCATAGCCGTACCAAAAATCTAGGAGAGGTAGCGCGTACGGCGGATATTTTGATCGTTGCCTTGGGCAAGCCGGAATTTGTGACGGCCGAGATGGTCAAACCGGGTGCCGTCGTCATTGATGTGGGCATTCACCGCGTAGAGGACCCCTCCAAAAAGAGCGGTTTCCGCTTGATTGGAGACGTAAAGTTCGAGGAAGTCGAACCTATAGCCTCTGCGATTACCCCGGTGCCGGGTGGCGTGGGGCCGATGACAATTGCGGCATTGCTTTACAATACGCTGCAGGCCGCAGGGCGAAGGGTTTATCCCTAACGAAAAAGTTTGTTTAACTAGCGGTTCAATTACCCGCTTTACCAAAAATTCGATGGAAAAAAGTGCGGCAGTAGCCAACGGAACAATCCTCCCATTGATGGAGGCTTTTTATACGATTCAAGGAGAAGGAACTTTTTCCGGTCATGCAGCTTACTTTATCCGGCTTGGTGGCTGCGATGTAGGATGTGTTTGGTGCGATGTAAAGGAATCCTGGGAAGCAGGAAAATGGCCTTTGGTACCCATTGAGGAGATTGTTTCAGGTGCATTGAGCCACCCCGCACGACTGGTGGTCATTACCGGAGGAGAGCCGTTAATGTACAATCTGGACCCCTTGACACACCTGCTGAAAAAAAATGGCTTCACCATCAATATAGAGACCTCTGGGGCCCATCCTTTTTCCGGGGAGTTTGACTGGGTATGTTTTTCGCCGAAAAAATTTAAAAAACCCCATCACTCCATCTACCAACATGCCAATGAGTTAAAGGTGGTTATTTTTCACCAGAGTGATTTTGAATTTGCTGAACAGCATGCCTCATTAGTAAGTACCGATTGTGTAAAACTATTGCAACCGGAATGGACGAAGTCTTCTGTTTTATTGGAAAAAATCATAACTTATGCCAAAAATCATCCTGCCTGGCAAATTTCCCTGCAGACCCATAAATTTATGGAAATACCCTAATGCCCTACTATGCCACGTTGTTTGTTTTGGTTATGTTTTCTGCTTCCTGTACTTCCGCTTATAGGTCAAGAATATTCCATTATTGACCGTAGAGCTATAAAATTTTATGAAGAAGGAGAACAATATGCGTCCCGCAAACAGTGGGAGGAAGCCATAGCGAGTTATCAGGCGGCATATCATCGAAGTCATGATTTTTTTGAGGCCTACTTAAGGCATGCGCAGGTTTTATTAGCTACGGGGGAAGCCGCCACTGCCCTTGAAGTAGCAGAACGAGGAAAACGCAGACTCAAAAACCAAGATCTTTTTCGAGGTAGATTTGCTTGGTTAACGGCGCAGATTATGGTAGAGTTGGGAGATTTCTATCCGGCGATAGCCGAATTTCAGAAAAGTGAAACCTTGCTTGACGAGCAATTTCTACAATCGAAGGCTTTTTTGCAACAAAAGAAGCGATTTGTCTTTATTGAACGGGAACTCTCCCAGCAAAAGGAAATCTCCAAGGAGCGCTTGCCCAAGCCACTAAATACCTTCCATCTCCAGTATTTCCCCGTACTTACGGCTGATAGTAAAAAAATTCTATTTACAAAGAGAGATGGCTTAAAGAATTTCGAACACGAAGATATTTATGTTTCCTACTTGGAAGATGAGGGGTGGACAGAGCCGGTCCCGCTTTCCCAGACCATCAATACCTCGTATAATGAGGGTACGTGTACGATCTCTGGGGATGGTAACATTTTGATTTTTACCTCTTGCGACACGCCGGACTCCTTTGGAAGTTGCGACCTCTATATTACCCACAAAGTCAACGGAAAATGGCAAAGAGCGTCGAATATTGGGCGAAATGTTAATTCACGGTTTTGGGATTCACAGCCGTCTCTTTCTGCCGATGGACGGGTACTTTTCTTTTCCTCAAACCGCCAAGGGGGACATGGGGGCAATGATATTTGGTATAGTGAGCGGTCCGAGGACGGATATTGGACGGAGGCCAAAAACATCGGGCCTCACGTGAATACGTCAAAAGACGAAGTCTCTCCATTTATTTTTTTCAACAATGAAGTGTTGTTTTTTGCATCCGATGGTCATATCGGATTTGGAGGTAAGGACCTTTACATGTCCAATTTTGAGATGGGCTCCTTCGGCCCGCCATCCAATCTTGGCTATCCAATCAATGACCAAAAGGATCAACTGGCGCTTTTTATTACCGCGCAACAGGATTATGCCTATTATACAGAAAACTCGTACCAAGATGGTAAAGCAGATAGCTCTTTTTTATACCGGTTTAATTTTCCAAAGGAAATCGATCTAGGAGAGGATATCATTGTATCTGAGGGAAGGGTACTTGACAAGAAAACCGGACAGCCTATTGATGCACGGCTTTCCTTGGTTAACCTCGAGAACGACAGCACCATGTATGAATTTATTTCCGATGGAGAGACTGGGGAATTTCTTATGCTATACCCGGACAAGTCCCTTACCGGTCTTTATGTAGAGAAAAAAGGATATATTCCCAGGATATATAACGTAGATAGGGACAGTCTTAAGAACCACCGGAATATTGCGATCGAATTGGATCCCATTGAGTCAGGTAAAAATTTTGTTTTTGAAAACGTTTATTTTGATACCGACAGGGCGGATTTGAAAGAAGCCTCTATCAGTTCATTAAAGATATTGGCTGCGTTTATGACGCTGCATCCGGAAGTCCAAATTCAAATTGAGGGCCATACAGACAATGTTGGTGGAGCAGCTTATAACGTTGCGCTGAGTTTAAAGCGGGCAGAAAGTGTTAAACGTTATTTAATCGACCTCGGAATTCCAGAGAAAAGAATGGAAACCTTTGGAAAAGGAGACAGTATTCCACTTAAACCGAATGATTCTGAAGAAAATCGTTCGTTTAACCGTAGAATCGAGGTAATTATTCAGTGAGTCTTTTGGCTTAGGTTTGGTTAGGAACCGGATTTTTTTATGGCTATACATTATTTATTTAAACCGAATCGTTATTATAGCGTTATTTCTAAAGCGATTCAGCCAGGGTGCATCATATTTTGGTGAATTCGGTCCGATCTAAGTCTAAGGATGGTGCGTTTTACTTTCAAGCCTTCTTAATCGATTTTAAAAGGATGCATAATCCATTTGTAAAGGGTACTGGAATGCGTTGGTTGAGGGTCGAAGTGAGCAAGGTGGGATAGTTGCCTGAATGAAAACGAATTCTTCTGCCTAATGCTAAACAAAACAATGAAAACCGATGACATATGAGGTTTAAATTAATATATTTAGATGAAATTCAC
>WGNT01000081.1 GCA_016124425.1 Cytophagales bacterium | reverse complement strand
TAAAACAAAATACTCTGTAGCGAATCCGGACTTTAACCGAATAAACACCCCTAATTTTTTCTTCCCTTATCCCCTCTTCCCCCGTTTGGGAATGCAAAGGTGAAGAGAAAGTTTGGAAGTACAAGCACCTCTTTAGAAAAAATGTCATCCTTACTCGAAAGCAACTGAAAGTCAGTCATAAAAAGTTACAAATCATTTTAATATTTAAATCCCGGTATAACCCGGTCTCTCTTTTTGCCCAATTTATAGTTTAAAAAGGTATACCGCAACGAGATTTCATGTGCGCCGCCTGCATTTCTTAGGCCCAACTTGGAGATGGTAAAGTCATAACTATACCCCAAATCCAGGTCGTTTGGCAGTGAAAAACCCAGTAGGGTCACAATAGCTTCGTTGTTCGGCATCGCATTTTTGGTGGGCAACCCCCTATACCATGCCCCTATAATAATGGGCTGAAAATAAAATTCGGCACCTATATCCAGCTGATCAAAAACACCTTGACGCTTATAATTAAACGCGAATGAAAGGCTCCGCTCCTGATTGATGTTATTTAGGTACTCCTTAATCCTTCCATCAGGAAGGGGGATCTTAATACCCCCATGGGCGGAATACTTAATGGGAAGCCGGTCCATATCCAGTTCCATATAGGAAATGTAGGGTCTCAAAAGGTGGTGGGCAGAAATCCCCAGCCAGAAACGCTCATCATAATAATACATCCCCGAATTGAAATCGGCATGGCTGCGTTGACTGTCATCCGATACCCACGCACTTGCATCTTGATTTATTATTCCTCTATCAATATCGAGTTGCGTACTTAAAATGATCCGCTCCACACTAACGTATCTGTTTACAAAGCTAGCCTGCACGCCCATATGGAGAAAACGGAATTCTCCCAGACGTAGCCGATACGAATAAACAGCCCCAACTTCCATATTTTGTAACTGCGCGAAGCTTTCCCGCGTACCGTTTACGATGACGCCGATCCCGCTGTTTTTATGATCAATAAAATGGTCAAAATACGCAGACATTGATACAAAGGAGTGGTCCAGTGAAGGCCATTGATTCCTGAAGTTTAGTCCTACTCTTGTCCATTCCGTGCTGCCTGCAAAGGCAGGGTTCAGGTAAAGCGGTGCAGCATAAAACTGGGAGAACTGGATATCCTGTGCGCAAACAGCGCCTTGCATCATCCAACTGAAAACGAACAACCCGAATGCCTTTTTCATCACCTCACTAATAAGAATTTTCCCGTCATGACTGCGTTTACGCCGTCTTTTGCCGTCATATTCACCCTGAATACATAGCTGCCGGGGGGAGCGGGTGAACCATCTACATTCCCATCCCAGCCGAGCGTATTAACATCTTCGGAACGGAACAACAGCTCTCCCCAACCGTTAAAAACCAAAAGCTCCATCTCTAAAATCCCTTTGGTTTTGGGCCTGAAGTGAGTGTTTTGTTCACTTGTAGGGGTAAAACCCGTAGGAAACATCACTCTATAAGATCTGTTAATACTAATATTCATGCTGGCTTTTGATTCACAACCTCCTTCATTGATTGCCGTAAGGCTTACCAAATAATCCCCCTTCTCACCAAATATATGTACGGGACTCTTTTGGGTACTGGTTTTACCATTCCCAAAGTCCCATTCCCAAGCAATCGGTCTGCCCGTAGATAGGTCGGTAAACCAAATGGGATCATCGATTAAGATCCCTCCTTCTTCATCGGATTTTCGCTCTGATCCGTTAATCCCATAATCGAAAGCAGCCTCTACGGGAACAGCTATCACTCTAATGCGGAATACGAATGGCTCAGACCAACAGTCCATCTGTTTAAACTTGACCGAAAGCTTATAATTTCCGTCCGTATAAACGGTATCCATTTCCTCATTGACCAAATAGTCTCCGTCAGCCACTTCTACCCTATAGTCATAGAGCGTTTCATCTATGTCGAGGATATACTCCAGTAGATTTATCCGATCTTCAGGAAAGCAGGCCACCACTGGATTTATGAGGTCTAAGGTCGGAAAGGGGGGTTGTTCGACAAGTAACAGGGGAGACTTTACAGGACATCCCTGTTCGTTATACCCCCAAACTTGATAGCTACCGGGTTGTGTTACAATAAACTGATCACCCTCAGAGCCTGCTTGAAGTTCCTCATCCTTATACCATTCATAGGAAACATATTCTTCATCACCAACAGCGCTTAATTGTAATTCTTCACCAGGACAGAGGTCCCATTGCTCGAGTGGTAGGTTATCTGCCAATAGCAAAATGGGCTCCGGAGTTGTTTTGATCAAGAAGGTAAGCGAATTGCCCTTTGATGTCTTTCCGTAGTTGTCCGTTACCGTGTAGAAAAGCGTTACTTCTTGTCCGTCCGTCCCACTAAATGGAAAAAAGGTAAATTCACCGCCTTTATCGGCTGCCTTTACAATTCCTTGAGGGTATTCCAAAATCCGGTTTTCCGGCTTACACTTACCTTGTGCACATAAGTCGTCATCTTCTGCTTCAATGTCGTCTAAAGACTTATAAAATTGCAAACATTGCACCTCGGAATTTTCATTGGGAAGCGTAATTTGAGAGGCTTCAATTTCGTACTTGTTTTCCTGCCCCTCACAAGACGCCCGTTCCTGAAGGTCTACGCCAATCGGTTCCAGAAGGCGGTCTTCATCGGACACTTCAACTTGCAGGTTTCGGATTTCGTGAAAATTGGTAAAACCTCCGGTTGCAGCAGAAAATCCTATCTTGAGGTTCCTGGGAGACGCAAAAGGATAGGATACGGATTCTAAAATGGAAACCATTCTAGGGGATCCGGCAGCGGTAGTCACCTGCATATCCAAGGAAAGCTCGTACCCTACACCGGTGGGGGCAGGCTTAAGATTGACAAATACCTTTCTATACCCGGCATTATTGGGATCAGTCACACGTTGCGCACCCGAACTCAACTGGAAACGATCAGCAGCCGGCAAACCAATGGCTCCTCCCTCATTTACCTTTCTGCCGGTAATAAACCGGTATCCGGCATTCACCGGACCCCGGACAACCACGCTGTTTGGATGAAGTTCATATGGAGCACCGGGAAAACCTCCGGGACCACCAATTAGATTCCCGAAATTACCCCAGGTATCCAAGCCAATACCTACATATCCTCCAGAAAGACCAGGGGTGTTGTTACCAGGGCCATACCCAAGGGCGCCTCCGAATCCACCAGGAAAAAAATTTGTCACCGCTGCATCAAATAAAAAAATAGTGAGTCCATCAGCTCCTGTACCTCCATAGGTAAAATACTCGAAAGACGCTTTGATCCCAAAAGAAGAAGAAAATGGAATATCAATATACACGTATCCCCCTACTCCTTGGCTTATGTCCGTCAGTCGTAAAGCACCATTTATTAATCGAGCCTGACCCCCGAAAACCGTGGTAGGCTGTACACTACCCCCCTGAAAAGACTCGCAATAAGGAAAACCCACTTGGGCGTGAGCCCGAGTTCCCATAAACACCCCCACAAATATGGCGAGGCGAAGAATAGCATACATTCCGTTTTGGTACAAGTAATTTTGTTTAGCAATGAATAGACGGACAACAACCGTCCAATCAGCCAACAAATTAACCAAATCTAGAACAAAACAAAAAAGGCTACCCTATATTGTTAAGGATAGCCTTTTAATATGTTACGAACTGTCTATTTGAGAATCGTTTGTTTCCTGTCCGGACCCACTGAAACCATCCGTATAGGAACCTTAAGTTCTTGCTCCAAAAATTCGGTATAGTGTCGAAGTTCTTCCGGAAACTCAGCATAGGAGGTCACTTGGCTAAGGGACGTATTCCAACCTTTTAAACAAATATAAACCGGATTAACCTTCCGTTCACCGAGATCAAAGGAAAGTTTGTCGATCTTCGTACCATCCTCCAATACATAATGGGTACAGACCTTTATTTCTTTAAATATATTCAGTACATCGGCTTTCATCATAAAGAGCTGGGTTACCCCATTAATCATGATAGAGTATTTTAACGCCGGAAGGTCGATCCAACCACAGCGCCTTGGTCTTCCCGTAGTAGATCCAAACTCATTTCCTTCTCTACGCATATCCTCACCTGTCTCGTCAAAAAGCTCAGTAGGAAAAGGACCGCTTCCCACCCTGGTGCAATAGGCCTTGAAAATGCCAAAAACGTCACCAATACGCATCGGCGCTACTCCCAATCCACTACACGCTCCAGATGTCATTGTATTGCTACTTGTCACAAAAGGGTAGCTGCCGAAATCAATATCCAATAAAGACCCCTGCGCACCCTCAGCCAACACCTTTTTACCGGAATCAAGCGCCTCATTAACTTCATATTCCGTCTCTACGAGGTTTAATTCCTTAAAAAATTCAACTGCATCGAAAAACGCTTTTTCCAAATCAGGGAGTTCCCGCAAATCATAGCCATAGTAATCTAGCACAGACACGTGTTTCTCTACAAGTGCAGCATATTTCTCTTTGAAATCCGGAGATAGTATATCACCCACCCGTATAGCAACCCTCCCGATCTTATCCTGATACGTAGGACCTATTCCCTTAAGGGTGGAGCCTATCTTTTTGTCACCCTTTGACTTTTCGTAGGCAGCGTCAAGCAACTTATGGGTTGGAAGAATGATCGTAGCCTTTTTCGAGACAAAAAGATTTTCGCTAAATTTTATATTGAATTTCTTTAATCCTTCTATTTCCTTCTTTAAAACTACCGGGTCAAGCACAACACCGTTACCAATGATATTTTTCAATTTATCCCTGAATATCCCACTGGGAATCTGGTGAAGTACGTGCTTAATACCGTCAAATTCAAGCGTATGCCCGGCATTAGGTCCACCTTGGAATCTCGCTACTATATCATATTTGGGAGCCAGGAAATCTACAACCTTACCTTTACCCTCATCGCCCCACTGTAGGCCTAGAAGAACGTCCATTTTCATTATACGCTATGAATTAATTTTCAACTGTGCTTTTTAAAAGAGCCGCAATTACGGCAAAAATTACCAACTGCAAGACAATTTTGCTAGTTTTTAGATCGCCTTCCGCTAGGCGATTCCACTTAACGCCTCGTCTAAGCTGTCGTACACAGTAAAGATATTGTTTAACTTTGTTATGATAAGAAGCTTTTTCACATGTTCTGAAGGCGAGGTGAGAAAGACATCGCCCCCTGCATTTCTCATCTTAGTCAGCATGGTGATTAAAACCCCAATACCGCTAGAACTAATATACCTGACCTGACTAAGGTCGATGATGCAGATTTTAATATCCTCATTAATGGTATCCGACACCATCTCCACCAATTTGGGTCCAGCATCATCCCCAATTAAATCTCCCTGTATTTTTAAAATTAACTTATTGGCAATTTTGGTTGCTTCGTACTGTACTTTCATAGATTTATAAAAATTTAGCCTGATTTAGCCTTGAGACTAGTTATTCCACACTTTGGATCACGGTAACACGATCAATGTTTAACTTTATTTTTAGGTCGAAATTCGCAGGAATCATCGGTACAGTTTCCGTATAGAATCAATGAATGGTGTATAACGTTGAACTTCAAAATTTCGCCTACAGTATTTTGAATGTTTTGAATTCTGGGATCACAGAATTCTTTGACCTGATGGCACTCCGTACAGATGAGGTGGTCATGTTGCTTGTACCCGTATGACTTCTCATATTGCGCCAGGTTCTTCCCAAACTGATGTTTTGTAACAAGGTCGCATTCTACCAGTAGGTCGAGGGTATTGTATACGGTCGCCCGGCTTACCCTGTAATTCTTATTTTTCATACTTATATACAGGGACTCCACATCAAAATGTCCTCCACGCCCGTATATTTCCTCCAAGATGGCAAAGCGTTCGGGAGTTTTTCTGAGTTTTTTATTCTCCAAATAAGCGGTAAAAATTTTTTTTACCTTTTCATAGAGACTCTCTGTTAAAGCCATGGGCATTTTTTTGTTACAAATATAGGTTACTTATTCAATTCTCGTGTCCTTCTAGTTAATCAAAGCGGGAAACCTTGAGCACCCCTTGTACTTTCGCTAGGTTATAGATCAGTTTTTCGAGGTGATTTGTGCTATGAACATATAATTTTATACTCCCCTCAAACAGGCCGCTATCTGAGTCAACTGTAATGGAGCGCATGTTCACCTTTAACTCATTAGAGATTACCTTCGTTAAATCGCTTATCAGTCCTACCCTATCGGTACCTACTATTCTAAGACCAGCTAGGAAGGCGATTTCTTGTTGGCTCGTCCATCGGGCTTTGATAACCCTATTTCCGTGATTAGAAAGCAGCTCCAACGCATTGGGACAGGAAGTCCGGTGAATCTTAATGCCCTCATTGACCGTGACAAACCCGAAAACGTCATCACCCGGGATAGGATTGCAGCATTTGGCCAGAATATAATCGACCACATCCATGTCCTCTCCTATAAGCAATTGATCATGCTCCGGTCCCTTGAGGTGCTTAATTTCCTTTGTAAAGGAAGACTCATCGGTAACATGGAGCATGGGATTTTTTTTCAGACGCTTCTCCTGTTTGAAATCTTTGAAGTTCTTAATAGAAGTGGGATCTATTATTCCTTTTCCGACTTTATAAAAGAACTCCGAAGTCGTTTTCGTTTCAAAAAAAGCGCGCAGCTGTTCAATGGTAACGGAGGAAAACTCCATTTTGATCTGTTTCAGTTTCCTTTGCACGATTTCCTTTCCGTCCACTACGACCTGCTTTTTCTCTTCCTTTAAAGCATCTTTGATTTTAGCTTTTGCCCTGGACGTAACAACAGACTTGAGCCAGTCCTCTGTTGGTTTCTGCTTTTTGGAGGTGAGTATTTCTACTTGATCGCCGTTTTTGAGTTTATGACCGATCGATACCAAGCGCTGATTGACCTTGGCGCCAATACATCTAACCCCTACTTCTGAATGAATTTCAAATGCAAAGTCCAACGCGGTCGCTCCGGAAGGCAAAACCTTTAGATCTCCTTTGGGCGTAAACACAAACACTTCGTCGTTAAAGAGATTTCCCCTGAAGTCATCCATGAACTCAATGGCGGATCCGTCATTGTTTTCGAGGATGGTTCGCACTTGGGTAATCCAATCATCCAAACCCGCCGCAGCCCTTTCGGGAGAATTCTCCTTTTCCTTATACTTCCAATGCGCGGCATAGCCCCGTTCGGCGATATCGTCCATGCGCTGTGTCCTTATCTGCACTTCTACCCATTGGCCTGTCTGACTCATCACGGTGGTGTGAAGGGATTCGTAGCCATTGGCCCGAGGCGTATTTATCCAGTCCCGTAGCCTGTCGGGGTTGGGCCTGTAGAAATCTGTCACAATGGAATATACCTGCCAACAATCCGCTTTCTCGTTTTCGAGTTCTGTATCGATAATGATTCGGATGGCAAACAGATCGTATACCTCTTCAAACGGGATGTTTTGCTTCGCCATTTTATTATAGACCGAAAAAATCGATTTTGGCCGGCCTTTAATGGTGAATTTAATCTGCTGCTGCTCTAATTCATGCTGTATGGGAGCAATAAAGGTCTTGATAAACTTATTACGCGAAACCCTGGTCTCATTTACTTTCGTTACTATGGAATCGTATGTTTCACGATCAGTAAATTTCAAATATAAATCTTCAAGCTCGGACTTTATACTATATAGACCCAAGCGGTGTGACAGCGGCGCGTAAAGGTATTTGGTCTCCGAGGCAATCTTCAACTGCTTATGCCTAGGCATGCTGTCCAGGGTCCTCATGTTGTTCAGGCGGTCGGCCAGCTTGATCAGAATCACCCGAACATCATCAGAGAGGGTGATTAGCATCTTTCGGAAGTTCTCCGCCTGTTGCGAACTTCCATACTCAAAGACACCTGAGATCTTCGTCAGGCCGTCGATGATTTGGGAAACCTTAAGCCCGAATTCCCGTTCTATATCCTTCAGTTCCAGCTCTGTGTCCTCAACAACATCATGGAGCAGGGCCGAAATGATACTCGTAGTACCTAGCCCGATCTCCTCCACGCAGATAAGCGCAACCTCCAAAGGATGATAAATGTAAGGCTCTCCAGACTTTCGGCGCATATCCTTATGGGCCTCGTTGGATATATTAAACGCTTTCTTGATTAACTTTGCGTCACCGTCCTTCAATAGTGGTTTGGCTACCCTCAGAAGCTTTCTATACCTTTTGAGGATTTCCCTACGTTCTTCCTCTATGTCTATCTTGATCATATATTCTAAAGTAACAAATCTTCTAACTAAAGGGTGCAATTCGAGAAATAATTTATATTTTTTTCAAGTAGTCCTTGAAACTTAAAAATTCATGCTTACATTTGCATCCACATTGAACAAAGTGCTGCAACGAAATTGATTTAGCGGATTAAAAATCGCTTCTTTACGTCAGGCACACTTATTGCACATTCTTTTTCACCAAAGTGGCGGTTCAATGTCATGCTATGATTATCTGCGGATGTGGCGAAATTGGTAGACGCACTAGACTTAGGATCTAGCGCCGCAAGGCATGGGGGTTCGAGTCCCTCTATCCGCACATTACAATCCCTCGATCTTGATCACTTCCTTGTTGGGTTCTGATCGAGATTGGGGGTTTTTGTTATTGGTAACTTTAAATTTCATTCCTTTGGAAATCACATTAGACAAGCATGCTGCCAATGAAGCTTCTATTAAAATTAGATTAACGGAAGCAGACTATCAACCAAAAGTTGATTCAAAACTCAAAGAATACGCACGAAAAGCCACAATTAAAGGATTTAGACCGGGCAAAGCACCTGTGTCTATTGTCAAGAACCTCTACGGCACACCTGTGCTTATAGAAGAAATCAACCAACTCTTGTCTTCTTCCTTAAACGAATACATTAAAGAGCAACCATTCAAAGTACTTGGAGACCCACTCCCTATGACAGAAACTGTGGGTGACTTGGATTGGAAAAAACAAAAAGAGTTCGAATTCTCCTACAAAATCGGATTCGTGGATCAGGTTGAAGTGGATCTGGAGTCAGGTCTGGATGCCAAGGTATATACGTTGGAAGTGACGGAAAAAGAAGTCAACGACGCCTTGGCCAACATCAAACGGCAATATGGGAAAATGACAAATCCTGAGGTTAGTGAGGAAAACGATTTTCTCTATGGTGACTTGAAGTCCGCCGACGGTTCGTTTGAAAAGACCTTGTCCCTACCTCTTTCGAAAATAGATAAGGACAGCCTACAGCAGTTCGTCGGCGTAGAAAAAAGCAGTATAATTACTTTTACTCCTTCCGAAGCAATAAAAGAAGACCTGTCTGAAGTGCTTGATCTTCCCGAAGACGAAGCTAAACATATTTCTGGAGAGTATACCTTCACGGTACAAAACATAAACCGCACAGAAGAGGCGGAGCTAAACCAAGAACTGTTCGATAAGGTTTTCGGCCCCAATCAAGTAACTACCGAAGAAGCCTTCATCGCTAAGATTAAAGAGATATTAGCGGAAAATTACAATAAGGAGTTAAAGGTGTTTTCAGATGAGGCCCTTAAAAAATCCCTTATCAAAAAGACATCAATTGACCTGCCGGAAGAATTTCTAAAGGAGTGGCTTATACGCGCAAATAGTGAGAAATTTTCAGAAGCTGATGTGGAGAAAGAATTCCCTATGTACGTGCAGCAGTTAACCTGGAGTTTGATTTCAAACACCATTGCGGAAGAAAACAACATTAAGGCTGAACATTCCGACGTTATCGAAAAAACAAGGGAAATGATCCGCGAACAACTTGGTACCTCTGGAATGGGGGCGCATATGGAAGACAACATGGACATGTTTGTGAACAACTACCTTCAAGCAAATGAAGGGCAAAACTACATGCAAATGATGACTGCCGTACAGAACGATAAGATACTTGCCTTTGTCAAAGAGAAAGTGTCTCCCCAAGAGGAGGTTATCACTGTAGAAAGGTTCAATGAGCTTTTAGAAAACTAATTAAAAGAATAAATTGTTAACTTGAAAGTCCTTAAGAAATAAGGGCTTTTTTTATTTTTGTAACCTCATTCAATCAAAAATATGCTTAACAAAAAAGAGTTTAGAGATTTTGCGGTCAAGCACCAAGGCGTAAATGGAATGGCCTTTGACCAATATACCGATTATGTAGAGAACATGACACGGTCGGTAATCGAGGAAAGACCAACCAACTTCCGGGAAATAGATGTTTTTTCCAGGTTGATTATGGACCGGATTATCTTTTTGGGCACAGGTGTTGACGACCACATAGCTAATATTATTACTGCCCAATTGCTATTCTTGGAATCCACCGACTCAAAGAAAGATATTCTTTTGTACATTAACAGTCCCGGAGGTTCGGTATATGCTGGGTTGGGCATTTACGACACCATGCAGTACATCGCACCTGAAGTAGGAACAATCTGTACAGGCCTTGCTGCATCCATGGGTGCGGTATTGCTAGCGGGCGGGGCTGCAGGCAAGCGCGCCGCGCTTCCCCATTCCAGAATCATGATCCATCAGCCTTCCGGTGGTATGCAGGGTCAATCAAAAGATATGGAGATCTCTGTGAAGCAAATTCTCGAACTACGAAAAGAACTTTATGAGATCTTAGCCGATCATAGCGGACAAACCTTGGAGACAATTGAAAAAGATTCCGATAGAGACTATTGGATGCGTGCGGATCAAGCCAAGGAATATGGATTGATCGACGAAGTACTTATAAAAAAGGTAAAATAATTGACAATGGCTCAAACGACATGTTCCTTTTGTGGAAGGAATAAAAAAGACGTAGACTTGATGGTGTCGGGTATATCAGCCCATATTTGCAACTTCTGCATCGATCAGGCCTACCAAATTCTGGGCGAAGAAGACAAAACTAAAAAGCAGTCTAAAAAGCCTAAATTCAAACTCCGCAAGCCTAAAGAGCTGACTGAATACCTGGATCAGTATGTTATCGGGCAACAAGAAGCCAAAAAAATCCTCACTGTTGCCGTGTACAATCATTACAAACGACTCGGGCAGAAGGACATGGATGAGGATGAAATAAAAATCGAAAAGTCCAATATCATTATGGTCGGAGATACAGGAACGGGAAAGACCTATCTGGCTAAGACCTTAGCGAAGATATTGGAGGTTCCTTTCTGTATTGCAGATGCGACGGTTTTGACAGAAGCCGGATATGTTGGCGAAGATGTCGAAAGCATATTGACCAGACTTCTGCAATCGGCTGACTACAATGTTGAGTCCGCTGAGAGGGGAATCGTTTATATTGATGAACTGGATAAGATTGCCCGAAAATCCGACAACCCGTCTATCACGCGGGACGTAAGCGGGGAGGGAGTGCAACAAGCTTTGCTGAAATTACTTGAGGGAACGATTGTGAATGTACCTCCTCAAGGCGGCAGAAAACATCCGGACCAAAAGATGATCGCGGTGAATACCGATAATATTTTGTTCATATGCGGTGGCGCTTTCGATGGCATCACACGGCACATTGCCAGCAGGTTGAACACTCAGCCCATGGGATTTAGTAAAAAATCGGAAACAGAATTTATCGACCGGAACAATTTGCTACAGTATGTCACTTCTCAAGATCTTAAGTCCTTTGGTCTTATTCCGGAGCTGATTGGCAGGCTTCCCGTGGTGACCCATTTGGATCCATTGGACAGGGACACCCTGAAAAAGATATTGACGGAACCAAAGAACGCGTTGACCAAGCAGTATATCAAGTTGCTGGCCATGGAAAATGTTGAACTTTCCTTTGAGGAAGACGGCATAGATTTTATCGTAGAGAAAGCGGTAGAATTCAACCTTGGTGCCAGAGGGCTAAGGTCGATTTGTGAGGCTATCATCACTGATGCGATGTATGAACTTCCGTCTGACGATACCGTGAAAGAACTGGTAATTGACGCGGATTATGCAAAATCACAGTTTGACAAATCTAAATTCAAAAAACTTCAAGTCGCCTAGTATTGGGCGTTTTACAAACTTTCAAAAATTAGCCTTGCAGTTTCCTGCGAGGCTTTTTTATGCCCTATCTTTTGTTGTACAGCCGCATAGCCTTTAAGTACACGATTCCGCACCGCACCGTCTTCGGCAATTAGAGGTAGTTCTTTTATCAATGCGTTCTCATTGTAGGCATATTGTATCAATTCGCGTACGATCTCCGTATCCGCAATTAGATTGACAAGTGAGATAAAGGGAACTCTAATCACACGTTTTCCAATCTGATAGCTGATACCACTCGACCTATAGACGACAATTTGAGGTACATTAAACAACGCGGTTTCCAAGGTAGCCGTTCCAGAAGTCACAATAGCGGCTTTGGCTACATGCAACAGGTCATAGGTTTGGCTAAAAACGGTCTTTATGCCCGAATCCGAAGCTTCACGGTAAATATCACTTGGCAAATTATCTACTCCGGCTATCACAAAATCCCACTGGGGAAATTTTTTCACAACACCTAACATCGTGGACAACATACCCTTGACTTCCTGCACCCTACTTCCAGGAAGCAGTGCAATGATTGGTTTCGACGTGAGGTGATTCTCCACAGCAAAGTTAGGATCAGGCGTAAACTTTGCAATTTCGTCACGGACGGGATTACCCACATAAGGTACCTCCCAATCATAGGATTTGAAAAAGTCAGGTTCAAAGGGCAAGATGGTATAAAGGGAAGTAACATACTTCTTGAGCGTCAACGCCCTCTTTTGATTCCACGCCCACACTTTTGGCGAAATATAATAATGAACCGGAATGCTGTGGTTCGCTGCAAATTTGGCAATTTTCATATTGAAGCCCCCATAATCTACCAAAATCAAGGCGTCGGGTTTAAAAGAAAGTAAGTCCCTTTTAATCAGGTTTAGGTAGCGGATTACCTTACGGAAACCAAACAAGACTTCTAAAAATCCCATCAAAGCTACTTCCTCGTAGTGGGCCGCAACTTCCAGCCCTGCTTTTTCCATATAACCTCCCCCCATACCCCGAAAAACAGCCTGCTGATCACGATTATTGAGTTCGATCATCAAGTTGGAAGCATGTAGGTCTCCTGATCGCTCCCCGGCTATAAGGTAGTACTTCAAGTTCGTCTTAGGTTAGTAAACATCTATTCACCATAATATTCCACGAAATTGCGCGGCGTTTCATAGAGGGTCAGTTTGTACAATCCACCCGATTTTACAATCTTGCCTACCTCAGGAGCTAAAATTCGCCAAAATTCCATGACCAAATTTTCGCAACTTGCCATTTTGCCTACCATGAAATCCACGTCAACATTTAGGTTTTTATGGTCGACCTTATCAATTATTTCCCTTCGTATAAGCTGACTAAGTTGCTTTAGATCCACCACAAATCCTGTCTCCGGATCCGGTTTGCCTTTTACAGTGACAATAAGTTCAAAATTATGCCCATGCCAGTTGACGTTCGCGCAAGGACCGAAAACTTCTATGTTTTTCTCCTCGCTCCAGTTTGGGTTCCATAATTTATGGGCAGCATTAAAATGCTCCTTTCTACACACGTGTATCATGGCTTCTTTCAATTCGAGCTGCAAAGTTACAAAAAAATAAAACATTCACAGGATAGAAATTGATAGATACACCAAACCCTTGGGCCTGCGTGAAGAAGCGTGCTAAACATCATTAGCGTAATTTTGGAAACATCATCTAAAGAAGGATTTCTTCAACAATTCGTTTGAAGCATTCACTCGGATACTATCAACGAATCAATACAGAATCATCTAATTCCGACTCCTCTGTCTTACTTTTTATACCGAAATACCGATCACTGGTTCAATCTATCAAAAGTTCGCTTACTCCTTCACTATCTTTTGCATCACCATCGATTCCCCGGTGTTTATGACAAGTAGATATAGACCGTTAGATTGGCTGATTTCCAATTGATGGGCCACTTCTTGGGTGTCCTTTATCCGGTCAAATTTTCGAACCAATATGCCAGAACTTGAATAAAGTTCATAGTTCACCGGGCCGAGATAGCTGTTATTGATCCGAACCGTGAGTTGTCTATCTACCGGATTTGGCCCGATAGCGTACCCAAGTCGCCCAAGCTCCGGTTCATCTTCTAGGCTGGAGATAACCACTGCCGTGGAAAGCCTATTGCAGGAATCGTCAATCACCGCCACTTGGTAAGAACCTCCGTCATCGGCTAAATAAGATCTATTGGTCGCACCTTCTAGTCGAACACCGTTTCTATACCATTGATACCTACTAGCCGGCACAAGTGAGGTAAGCTGAATACCGTTTATGACAATGCGTGGCTGCGGGAGGGAATTTGGAACAACGGCAACGGGCTGCTCAAAGGTTCTTGTCCCGCCTGGCCCCCTTACTGTCAAAGACACGGTATATGTTCTGGCATTATTAAAAATAAACATTGGATCTTTGAGGGTAGATGCACCCAGGTTGGCGAAGTTCCATGTATAGGAGGTAACCGACCCTTCAGTAAGGTTGATAAATTCCGTCACTCCACCGGCACAGCTGAACCTGACCTCAAAATTGGGAAACAATACATTTTGGCAGGCTATGTTAAGCCAATTCGCGGCATTCACTAAATTCGCATTTGGCCCAAAGTTAATTACAGCCCTTCCCTCTAAATCAACATTGGTAACAGCCACCTGCTGCGCGCAATACTTTCGATAGACATCATGAACAATGCGGGCTTTGCCTACGGATGAAATAAGTGTAGTACCGGTCCCCGTACCGAACAATATGTTATCCATTACCCTTAGGGCTCCACCATCAGAAAGACGGAGTGCTATGCCCCTGCCCATTTCCAAGACGCCCGTTTCGACGGATTCCTGGTCAAATTCGACCTCTCCACCTAATATGGCTATAGATTCGCTTTTTCCTATAGCTGCCACAGAAAGAGAACCCGAGGTCACGACAAGCCTATTCAGATCACTTCGGCTCAAGTCTTCTAAAACGCCAGTGGCTCCGGTAAATGCAAAAGAGAATTCCGGACCAAAGGATGCTTCTTGCCCTATTGTTACGCGGTTCGAAAAATTAAGTTGACCCAATCTTCCAGTCAATGCGGTGTTTCCCCGAACATCGAGGCTTCCTACAGAGATACTTGACAGATCTAAATTGACCGCTGCGTTGTTAAAGACAAGAGACCCTATACTGGGCATTGTCAATACGCGCCAATTACCTTGATTGACGGTTACGTCAACGTTGGAAAGGGAAATTTGTCCGAAATCCAGCACATTTTCATTGGCATTAGAGGCTTCAAATACAAGAACGCCATTTGATATACCTGTGAGTGGATTGCTTGATCTGAGGCCGGTTTCCAGCGTCAGTGTATTCCCGTTTAGATTCAAATCAAATGGAGAATTCCCGAAAATATTTAGGCTAAAGACGCGGGTGTTGGTTGATAGATTAATAGCGCCTTGTGGTACAGGCCGGTCGATAACCACTCTCGTCCCGTCATTGGGAACCATGCCGGCCGCAGGCCCGTTGCTTGTTAGCGACCAGTTATTGGGGTTATTCCAGTTGGCATTTTGGCCGATCCAATAGAGGGTATTTACTTGCCCGTCAACTACTCCGGCGGAAAACACCAGGCTAAACGGCTGCCGGGCATTCTGTAGGGTTCGCTTGTGAGTCACCGTTACGGTATATCGCTGCGCACTGGGTGCTTGGATCTTTATTTGTTCTACATTGTCCCGGAAGTTATCGACGTTTCTCGCTGCCACCGCACTGATACCGTTGGTTGGATTAAGTGACCATGGAAAGAATACGGTACCATCCTCGGCGGTAACACGGATGTCCAAGTCATTAACCAACATGGGTGTGCGCGGATTCAAAGAGGGCGATAAGGGGTTGGCCGGAGGGTCTGTCCAAGCAATGGTGACACTGATCGGTTCTATTCCATCAGAAATAAAGTCAAACTCATATGATTGACTGTTATCCAATACCAATTCCCTAATAGCTCTAGAAGACCCATTTTCATCTATAATCATTCGGGCAGATGCCTCGGTATCCAACAATCCCCATCCATTTATATAATCGGGTCCATCGCTTAGTCCAGCTTCTCTTGCTGTTTGGATTGATAACGCTTTCAGTGTAGCGGAACGCATATACCTACCGGCGTTTCTGTTTCTATACAGTTCCTGCAGCAAGAGCATGGCGCCGGTTACGTTTGGTGCTGCCATCGACGTCCCGCTTAGCGTCGCATAGCTGTCAGCGGCGCCATCGTTGATTATTGAGGTGCTAAAAACATTGACCCCCATCGATACCAAGTCAGGCTTTATCCTTCCGTCATCCACGGGGCCCCAACTGGAAAACGAACTCATCGTCACTGATTCCGGTCCGGTGTAGTTGGTGACGGCATTAACCGCACCAATAACAATGTTGTTTTTTGCCACTCCCTCCGGACCAATAGAGTCTTCCGGTCCATCGGCATCCCGTGTTCCATCTCCTGTATCATTTCTATCGTTTCCTGCGGCCCAAACTACCGTATAATAAGGTTTTGCGAAGGTTAGTTCATCGATTTGCCGCGTTCGGTTGGTGTAGAAACCAAATCGGTAATCCTCCCTGGAACTGATGCTTTCATTTCCTGACCACGCCCAGTTGCCGTTAGTGTCACGAAACCAACCTACAAGAATACCATAGGAATGATTGCTTATCAGATGTCCACTTGGGTTCAGGTCGGGATCGTAGGAATTTTGCATCATTTTAGAAACATCCGCATCCCAGTTAAATGCCCATCCAGTTGCTGCCCGGGCCATCCCGCGGGCATTGGCGTTGATTCCACTGGCTAAAATTGTACCTGTCACGTGTGTGGCATGGTTACTGATTGTTTCTGTAGACCCGTCAATCTGGGTGACGCGGTTTCCGAACTCAGCGTGATTGGCTCTAGGTCTGGTTTGATCGTAGATTCCTACGATCATTCCCTCTCCTTGCAAGTCCAAATTGAGGCTTCCACCTGCTTGGAGGGCTCTCGCGCCATTCGTGATGGCAGCAGTAACGTTGTATGTTGTATAGTATACGGGATGATTTTCGTCATCAAGGTATTGAAACCAAGCACTTCGCTCACCCTCTAACTGAATCTTAAGCGGGATACCCCTTCTTCGCGTAATCGCGATTTTTTCCTCGGGACTCAAGGCATATTTCTGAACGCTTTCACGTAACCGTTCGAACACTTCTCTCCTTACGTCCAATAGATCTGACTCCTTAGAATGATACTGAGCCATTGTGGACAGAGATAGTACCAAAAATATGGCGCATAAGATCCCTTTTTTCATATAAATTGCTTTTGATTCCCTTGCAGGGATGACAGTTACATTGCATTTAGATTCATAATACCGCTAGTATCCGAAAGTTAAGGAATAGGTGTCAGGATTGTCACGCCACTATCGCTATCCTCCTCTGTTCCATTGTTCCAGGTGATCCGTATGGTTCCGTCTGCGTTTACCCTTCCAGAGCCGTTAAATCCAGGACTTCCAAAGACCACATCAGGCTGGTCGACGATCGTAATGACATCACAAAGCTCAGTAAATATGGCGGGATTGTCTTCCCCGCCGAATACCTGGGCGTAAACGCCTCCAGTGATATCTGAGATGCGGTAGGTAAATGGCTCAATTTCCGTGATGGTGACTTCAGAATTGATGGTACCTCCTGTTCCAGTATTTACCGTACTATAGGTTCCCGCAAGATCAGATGGACAAGCCAGTCGAATCTCTACCGTCACCGTATTATAATTTGCGCTGATTTTCGTCGGGCCTGCATCCAGAATCCGTAAAACCAGGTCAGGCGTCTCGTCAGAGCCAAGGTTGCCCGTTAGTATCTCAATTGGTACATCAATGGAACTGGTATTTGGTGCAATTGTCACTTCGGTAGTGGGCAGTCTGAAATGGACACCTTGTACCGCGGTAGAAGCTGGGTCTACCCCAATTAGAATGTTGATGGATTGAGCAACGTGGGCGCCGACCAAGTTCACCCTTACCGTCGATTGGTCTACCTGATTGTTGGAATTCTTTGTAACAATACGCCTTACAGCACCGTTTGGCCTAGACGCCTCTTCAAATTCAACCTCAAAACCTTCCCACAAAATGGTGTAGCCCGATTCCTCCATACATGAGGTGTAAACTACCATTGAAAGAAGCGTGATCAGGAATAAGAGAAAGGTGGATTTCATATTCATTGCTTAGTACCCTGGGTTTTGAACTAATTTATCGTTTAGCTGAATCTGCTCCAAAGGAATGTTGGAGAGGATTCTGTAATCCGTATACGGTACTTCATCAAAATTTCCGTGTTTGGAGATGTCCATTCCGTTTCGCTTAAGGTCAAAAAACCGGTGGCCCTCAAGGGCAAACTCCTGTCTTCGCTCCAACATTATTCTATTGAACAGCGCTTGGCCCGAAAGCAGGTTGTCGACAGGCCCAAGACCCCGTTTGGATCGCAATGCATTGATATCCGCCCTGGCCCCAGCAGGATTTGTTTGATACCTCGCCTCCGCCCGAATCAGGTATAACTCAGAAGCCCTTATTATAGGAAGGTTTTCTAAAAAATCTCCCTTAAATCCTGTCCATTTTCTGCTGGCATAGACAGGCCCTTCTATTCCCTCTCGTGTAGTCTCTGACCAGCAATTCCTCCTTACGTCACCTGGCTCGTAGGTGGCAATCAACTCATTTGAAGCGCCAATAATAAACTGTGCTGCGGGATCGGTATTGGAAGTCAATGAGTTCAGCGAACTATTCACCCCGTCTACAGATGACCAATCCACTAGCCGGATTTCCAGTTCAAAGATCGACTCGGGGTGGGGAGCGCGGGAGAAGGACTGCACATAATTCCCCGGCTCTACCAAGCCGTCTCCGTTACTGCGAAGGTTGAGTGCATTCATGGCCGCGCTCGCGGCACCCTCAGCATCTGCCATTCTCCCCCAATACAGGTATAGTCTAGCCAGTAATGCAAGTGCAGCGCCCGCATTGGCAAAGTAGACGTTTTCGGTCCCTAAACGCGCCAAACCTGTCAGTTCTAACGATGCAAGCAGATCGCTCTCTATTTGTTGATACACCTCCAGTACAGTAGCTCTCTCACGGAAATCAGCATCAGAAGCAACAAGTGTAGGGGTCAGTCGAAGAATGGGGCCAAGGTCAAAGCCGTTTACTTCCTTACCAGGCTCATACCCATATACGCGGCATAAGTCAAAATAAAACAGTGCCCGCATAAAATACGCATCCCCCTTTATGAAATCCTTTTGTTCCTGTTCTCCCCGGACATCGGCTGCGTCTATTCCTGCCAAGATCAAGTTCGCATCGTTAATAGCCCCATAAACGACACCGTTCCACAAGCTAATATGGTCTCGGTCGCCATTTACCTCTTCCCCTTGATACCTTCCAGAGTTGGCAACTATTCGGAGATTATCCGCCAAGATCTCCGGTGCTATCATCATTTGCTGTCCGTAATAAGTGAAACTGTTGGCCAGTCTGTACATAGAGTTGGCTACAGCCTGATATCCCTCCACACTATTGAGAGCAACCTCAGGAGTTAGACTCTGCCTGGGGTTGGTTTGTAGATCTGTACAAGCGACTGCACCTACTAACAGAATAGTCGAGCATAGTGTAACTATTGATTTCATGTGTTTATATTTTTTTTCAATTGCCACATGGAATATCGCTAAGGTATTCATTCCACGTTGTGCCGTTCTCGTAATGCCTGCCTGTCCGGTAGGCAGGCTCGATTTCATGTTCATGGACGATCAAAAATTCAGGTTTAATCCGGCTGTAATCTGCCGTGAATTGGGATACGATCCGTAAGTAGTTCCGATAGAATTTACTTCCGGATCTAACCCGTTATACTTTGTCAACGTCCAAAGGTTAAGACCTTGCACAAACAACTTTGCCTGTTCTATTCCCACTCTTCTTAGCAGGACTGAGGGAACGTCGTAATTTAGGGTCACTTGCTTTAAACGGATATAGCTGGCATCCGAAAGCTGCTTGGTAGAAAACTGCTGATATCCGGAGTGCCCCGGTACCCTCCCTCCTTCATAAGGCTTGGGGACATTGGTTATATCTCCAGGTCTGCGCCAGAAATAAATCTGATCTACTGTCTGATTGTCTTGCCCGATAGACCCTGCTTGAGCGAGGTTGTATAAGTCCTGATTGAACGCCAGGTTTCCGTATTGGTACTGGAAAAACACTTCCAATGTAAACGGACCATAAATAAAGGTGTTGGACAAGCCTCCAAAATTCCACGGAAGGGCACTGCCAAGGTATTTCTGGTCATCATCCGAGACCAAATACGTGTATTCTCCATTTTCGTCGTAATACATCGGAGATCCATTTGCGGGATTAATACCAGCAAAGTCGTAGCCATAGAAAAAGTTAATGGGCTTCCCTACAATCAAATCATTTCCTATCCGGTCCAATCCTTCGTACAACTCCAACAATTCATTGGAAAAAATAGAAATGTTAAATCCGGTGTTCCACCTGAATTTTCCCCAAACTACATTGGTTGTCTGAATATCAAAATCAACCCCTTCGTTTCTAAGTTTTCCTGTATTTCTGGTAATAGTCCCAAACCCTGAGTCGATGGGCAGTTGGGTTTCAAAAAGTAACTTCTCGGTATCCTTTCTCCAAACATCTATCGTTGCATTAAGGCGTCCGTTAAAAAACGCGCCGTCGATACCAAGGTTGATTGAGCCTGCCTCTTCCCATGTCAACAGGTCATTTCCCAGCTGACTAAATCGCAAGGCACCCTGACCAAGATACTGACCCGAAGAGCCTATCAACGTGCGCGACACAAAATTGCCGATCTCAGAGTTGCCCGTAATCCCATAGGACGCGCGTAGCCGCAGGTTATCCACCCATAGGGCATTATCCATAAACCGCTCAGATGAGATGCGCCAACCTCCGGAAACTGCCCCAAAAGTTCCCCATTGGTTTTTATCACCAAATCGGGAAGAACCATCCCTCCGTACCGTTATATCAAAAGTATATTTATCATCGTAATCGTACTTGGCTTGGGAGAAAAAGCCCGTTCTGCGGTATTCGGTGTAAGACCCGTTTACGGCAAAAGGAACGGCCGCATTCTGCAGGTACCGCAAGGTAGGATTTGGAAATCCCCTACCAGTTGCAGAATTTGATTCCACAGTTTCTGCCTTATATTCATACCCCAAAATTCCGGAAATAGAATGGACATCCTTGAACTTCTTGTTGATGTTAAAATTTCCGTTGGCGTTTGTATTAATGATTCTGCGGTCGGCAAAAAAGGAGGATCCCCCATAGGCAGAAAAGGCGGGGATTGTAGAGGGTCGGTTATTTTCATCACGGGTGTCGGCAAAATCGATCCCGCCAAACCCTGTAAAACCCAACCATGGCAGTAGCTGATAGGTCAGCTGAATGTTCGACACAGACTGATACGTAGTACCTCTCCTCAGTTCTTGATTAACCCCTTGCACTATATTGTATCCAAAAAGGTGTTCTGTCGGATATTCGGCGAAGGTACCGTCCTCATTGTAAATGGGGACATTTGGCCGGGAAACATACCCTGCAACAAAGGGACTGTTCACGAAATTTCCGCGATCTATTGTACCGTTTGTCAGTTGTTGGGATAGCGAAATATTGGCATTGATGGAAAAACGTTCGTTTGCCCGGTGAGAAAGATTCATTCTTCCTGTTGTCCTCGAGTAGTCCGACATGATGATTTGCCCTTCCTGAAAGGTATGGGAACCTGATATAAAAAATTGTGTGCGCTCATCTCCTCCAGATATGGATAGATCATAGATGCTTAACCTACCGTCTCTGAACAACTCGCCAATCCAGTCTGAATTTTGGAGTTCCCTGTCGCCAGGACTACCGAATATCTGTTCTGCGTCAGAGGGGTTCAGCCCTGCGTTGATATACGCTTGTCGTTTGATGGAAGCAAGCTGATTGGAATCCATAACATCGTAGAAGGCAATAGGCTGAACAATTCCTTCCTGAACACTCAACCGTACATTAGTTTTTCCCTGTTTTCCTCGTTTGGTAGTGATCAAAACCACCCCATTGGAAGCTTGAGCTCCGTAGATCGAGGCAGCCGCTGCATCTTTAAACACCTCTATAGACTCAATATCATTGGGATTGATTGTGGCAAGCGCGTTTTGAGATCCCTGTCCAGATAATCCGCCAGCAGCTATTTGCACCCCGTCAACGATATAAAGTGGCTGGGTACCCGCATTTATAGACCCAACCCCTCTAATTTGAACGGTCAAAGCTCCTCCAGGCTGCCCGGAGGTTGATGTCACTTGAACACCGGCAACTCTACCCTGCATGGCGCGGTCAAATGACTGCATGGGAAGATCTTGGAATATTTCCCCGCGCACGGATGATATCGCTCCCGTAACCTCCCTTCTCGTTTGATCGCCGTAGGCCGTGACCACGACCTCTGACAAAGCAGTAAGTTCCGGAGCCATCACTACATTAACCGTGGCTTGATTACCAACCGCTATCTCTTGGCTTTGCAGACCAACAAAGCGAAACACCAGAATATTTCTATCGGCTGGAACAGAAAGTTCATACTGTCCGTCCAGATCGGTGATTGTTCCTTGGGTCGTTCCTCGTATGAATACGGTAACACCTGGAATTGGTCCGCCGTCTTCAGCGGAGGTAACAAGGCCCCGTACAATTCTACTTTGCGAAAAAACAAGGGAGGTAGCCGAGAAGATGATTATTACTGCCAGTAAAGCTGTCCTCATAAATACGTATTAAGTCGAGT
>WGNT01000120.1 GCA_016124425.1 Cytophagales bacterium | reverse complement strand
CTTGGTAAGGGACATTTATGCGCAAACAGCTAACGAAATCCCAACTAACAGCTTGGAACTAACTATGCCCAGGGCAATATGGAGTGTCGGTAAGAGCTTTGAGATTACAGAGTTACTAGATCTTCAATGGGTTGTGGATATAGATGTAGCTTTTGACGGAAGAAGGAATACCGTATTCTCCACGGACTTTTTCAGTGTAGATCCAAGAACGGGATTTGAGCTTGTTTATAACAAAACGGCTTCTTTACGGTTCGGCGGCGGAAATATACAACGCCTCCGGGACTTTGACGAGAGCAGGTATACTTCTTTTAAGCCAAGCTTTGGACTCGGTTTTTTGGTACAGGGGAATGTGCAGATTGATTATGCACTTACTGATATCGGAAGTATTTCCGAAACACCCTATTCACATGTGTTTAGTGTTAAGGTGAGTTTGAATCCGCTTAAGGACGATTTCAGATTAAACAGGGGTTGGCGCCAATAGGTAGAAGTATGAAAAAGAGCCTGTGTTCGATGTTTTTTTTGTTTTCTATCGCTTCGGTTTTTGGACAGAATAACCGATGGATCGATTTTTCAAATGATTACTATAGGATTCCAACTGCCACGAACAGCATTCATAGGCTCAGTTTTACCACGCTGTCTGCATCGGGCGTGCCCATATCTGGATTGGACCCTAGGGATATACGTGTATTTCACCGCGGGCAGGAAGTGGCGGTGCATGTGGAAGGGCAGGATGACGGTGTATTTGACGCACAGGATTTTGTGGAATTGATCGGGATGAAAAATGACGCTACCTTGGATAGGGAGCTTTATGAAAACGGATATTCCATCCCAAATCCCTATTACAATACCCACAACGATACTACGGTATTTTTCCTGACGGTCACTCCTGGAGTTCGGGGAAAAAGAATGCAAGTACGGGGAACGCCGGCTCCTTCTACGGAAGTGCTAGGTGTTGCCCAAAGAAGCCTTATTGACGATTTTTCCGAACAATACTCCTTGGGAAGAACGTATTTTCCGGGTGTAAGGCTATCCACCTATGACCAGGGTCAGGGGTGGACAGGTGCGACTATCGTTAGAGGGAACAGCCGAGTTTTCAATTACAATAACCTAGGAGCCATTCAAGCCGCTCCGTCTCCAAAACTGGAGGTGAGCATCGTAGGAAGGTCAGATACCAACCATCGGACTTCGGTCCAAGTGGGTCCTTCTTCATCTGTGATGCGGGAACTCGGTCCCTTTGATTTTAGGGGATTTGAAACACAAATGGTCCTGCAGGACTTAACTGTTGCGGATTTCAGCTCCACGGGCAACTTGGTAATACGAGTGGCTTCCCTTGGGCAGCAAGATGCTGTAGACAATGTATCGGTAAATTACATCCGCATAGACTATGGAGCGCCTGTTCCTCCCGGGGATTTTGATCAGCAGGTTTTTTATATACCGGCAGGCGTCAGCAAGATTCAGCTTGCAGAAACCAGCCGATCATACTTAGCCTATGACGTCAGTAATATGAACAGCGTAGTCCGTCATGCCGTAAGCCAATCCAGTGGTGTGCTAGAGACTTTTGCTGGTAAAGCAGGTACGGAGACCCAACTGATGATTCAATCGGCTCGATCAATAGTTGAGCCCAATGTACTACAGCGGGTAAGGTTCAGGAATCTTATGGATCAGCCCGCCGATTTCATCATCGTAACGCACCCCTTGCTTGAAAGGCCTGCCTCGAATTACGGCAATCCGGTTCAGGCCTATGCCGCACATCGGGCCTCAGCTTTAGGAGGAGGGTACGACACCCTCACTGTGACCATAGATCAACTTTACAATCAGTTCTCCTACGGGGAAAAAAACCCACTCGCCCTGAGGGACTTTCTAAAAGCCTACTATCCAAAATATAAGCCGGAGCATCTATTGTTGATTGGCAGGGCTTTTGGCATCTACAATACTCGGAGATCAGGAAGTGTCAACTATTACTACAGAAACAACCCATCTGTTTTTCCATTTCAGGAGCTTGTGCCTACCTTCGGCTATCCATATTCGGATAATCAGTTTACGGTCGGACTAGATCCGTTAGAGCCCATGAGGCAGGATATCGCCGTCGGAAGGCTTCCCGCCCGAATTCCGGAAGATGTAGCTAATTACCTGGATAAGATCAAGGAAAAAGAGGCATTAGGCGTTCAAGAAGATTGGCAGAAAAACATACTTCACCTTAGTGGAGGAAGATCAGCGTTTGAATTGGAGCGGTTCTATAATTTTCTTAACAGCTTCAAAGCGGTGGCTGAGGGGATTTATTTAGGAGGAAGTGTGGCTACCTTGCGCAAGCGTACCAATGCAACCGTAGAGCTGATCAATGTATCGGAGCAGGTGAATGAGGGTGTGAGTTTGGTGACGTTTTTTGGGCATGCAGCCCCTTCGGTGACTGACGTAGACATCGGATTTGCTAGTGTCGATGAGCTTAATTATCGAAATAAAGGAAAATACCCGGTGCTCCTACTCAATGGTTGCGACGCGGGAAATGCGTTTGGCGCCGCATATACCTTTGGTGAGGATTGGATCAACACACCCGACCGTGGTGCTTCGAATTTTCTGGCCCATGCGGATATAGGTATTGACGTATACCTTCGCCGGTATAGTGAGTCATTTTACGCCAAGGCTTTCGCCGACTCCGCCCTTATCCACCAACCCGTAGGTATTGTCAAAATAGCTTCAGATAAGCTCATGTATAGCCGATACGGCTTCTCTGAGGTCAACCGAAGCCATGCGGATCAGATGATCATGTTGGGAGATCCAGCGGTAAAGATGTTCCCAGCGAATAAAGCCGATTATGCTATCTCCGGGGACGATGTCCAACTCTCCGGTTTGGATGATCTACCCCTAAGTTCACTTTTGGATTCGATGCGCTTATCCATGGTCGTTCGCAATATCGGTCGGGTCGATCTCGATTCTATAGAGATTAATGTCAAAAGGCAGTTGCCTGACGGAACCTCAATTACCTACGACACGGAGCGACTGGCTCCCATCTTTAGAAAGGATACGTTGTTTTTGACTATTGCTAATGTAGGGATCAACGCATTTGGTGACAATGTTTTCACCGTGGAGATCAACAAACGACGGCACATAGACGAGCTTACATATGCGAACAACACGGTTATTGTGTCAAGGTATGTACCGCTGAGCGGCACGCTGAATTTGAATCCAATAGAGTTTTCTATTGTAAACAGCCGGCAAGTAGAGTTTATCACACAGATTCCCGGGAAGTCGATTGAGGAAAGAAACTTGGTTATTCAGCTGGATACCGCCGCCAATTTTTCAAGTGCGGCGAGAAGGGAGGTCCGACTGACTACAGCGAATCTAGGAAGGTGGAATGTGGATCTATTTCGGGAATTCCCACAGAGGGATTCGCTGACGTTCTATTGGAGAACGCGCTTTATGGAACCCAAAGAAGGCGAAAATTCAGATTGGACGGCATCCAGTTTTTCGTTTATCCGCAACGGCCCCAAAGGATGGACACAGCGGCGTTTGCCGCAGTTCGTTTCTAACAGAATGGAAAACGTTGAACCTGACTTAACGGCGAATGCATGGAAATTCCAGGATACAAGGATGAACATCGATATTTTCACTTTTGGGCCGGAAGCAGAAGGACTTGGTCCGGAAAATAACCAAGTGCTGATCAATGGGGTAGCCTATATCCTAGATGCCGCAGGAAGGTTCTGTCCTGGGGGTTCGTTGGGGCTTTTGGCTTTTGAGGAGAAGACCCTTCAGCCATACCTCCCTGTACCCCTTACTACCATAGATGTCTTAGATGGAAAAAGTTGCGGGAGGTCTCCGCAGATTATTCAGAATATCCGGAATCAGTGGATCACACAGCCGGGGCAAACCATGCTAATTGACTATATCAATAATTTGGGCGAAGGGGATTATGTGTTTATTTTTTCTGTTGGGAATGTGACTTTTTCTGACTGGCCCGATGCGGTAATCCTGAAAATGAAAGAAGTCGGCGCCAATGAAGCGACCCTACGGAATTTAAAAACGGGAGATCCATATATTCTAGTAGGTCGTAAAGGTCTCCGGCCGGGTGATGCACTGGAGATACTTCCGGATCCTACCTTGGAAGATTCCCCAAATGCGCAAATTCTTACCTATGAAACGACATTAAACGGATTCTTTCCAACGGGAAGCATTCTATCTCCGCTTGTAGGTCCATCCTCTCAATGGGTTGCTTTTTTCAATAGGTTGACGGATAAAAATTTGCTAAATCCTGAACTAGCAACCTTTGACCTAATAGGGGTGGACTCAGATGGGGGAGAGGTTACCTTAATTTCCGCGATACAGCAGGATCAGGTAGACCTTTCGCTCATAAGCCCGGAGGATTACCCCTATTTGAGACTGAGATACCGGCTTGAGGATGAAGATGCAGAAGTGCCCGTACAGTTGCAACGATGGCAAGTCAATTATTCTGGCGTTCCCGAGGGGGTGCTGGTGCTCAGGTCAAAACAGGAAGAGATACGCTTATTCGAAGGGCAGGAATCCGAGGTGGAATTCGATTTCTATAACATATCTACCTATGATTTTCCAGATTCAATCACGGTAGAATGGAGTTTTAACAACTTGAATCAACGGAGGGTAGAGCGTTTTTCAAAGAAAATTCCGGCATTGAAAGCGGGGCAGAAGATGTCATTTGCTATTCCTTTTGCTTCTAGAGGGAAAGCTGGCAAAAACTCACTCAATGTATTCGCCAATCCGAGAATCCACATGGAGCAATGGTTCCGCAACAATACCATGGACTTACCTGAATATTTTCTTGTAGAAGGAGATGACTTGAATCCGGTTCTCGACGTGCACTTCGACGGGATGTATATTATGGATGGGGATATTGTGTCGCCAAACGTATTGATCTCTACAATCATAAAGGACGAAAATGCCTATTCGTTCAAAAAGGATACCGTCGGGTTGGAACTGATGATCAAACGGCCCTGTGAGGGGTGCGATTTTGAGCGGGTGAGTTTTAGTAATCCACAGGTAAAGTGGTTTGAAGCAACAGCAGAGCGTGACTTTAAAATAGAATTTCAGCCTGGACCCTTGGAGGACGGAGTGTATACGCTAAGGGTCAATGCAAGCGACGCCTCAGGCAATAAGGCGGGAGAGAAGCCTTATGAAGTGAATTTTGAAGTGATCAATGAAAGTCAAATAACGAACTTTTATCCGTTCCCAAACCCCTTTAGCACCAGCGTTCGCTTCGTCTTCACCGTAACAGGCGCCGAAGTGCCGGACGAGATAAAAATTCAGATTATGACTGTCACCGGAAAGGTTGTTCGTGAAATCTTTCAGGACGAGCTGGGCCCCGTCCGTATTGGGAATAATCTTACGGAATATGCTTGGGATGGACGGGATGAATTCGGAGACCAGCTTGCCAACGGAGTTTATATCTATCGTGTATTGGTTCGGAAAAACGGCCAATTTTTGGAACATAGGCCCACAGCCGGAGATAAAGCATTCAAAAAGGGATATGGGAAAATGTACCTCCTGCGCTAGACGACACGGAGGCTTTTGTGGCAGCTTTTTCGGTTTCTCCGCTTGACGAATGACCGTTAGCTATTCCGCACTCACCCAACGTACAGTCACCAAAAGCTGACCCACATGCCGTTGAACGTGTTCAGCGGCATGGAACATTAGTCCCAATTTGGTAGTCGGTAGTTTCTCCCTGCCTAGGTACCGTTTTTCAAGAAGCGTCGTTTCATCCGTTTGCTTAAGGACATGAAGCACCTCTTGAATCTTTTCCTGAAGTGCCTCAAGCAGTTGCTCCTTTGCTATAGCTTCCCCTCCAGGGTTTGCTTCATTTTTCAGATAGGTCAACTGCAAATCCGTAAGTGTTTTTCCGGCAGCATAGGTAAATAGCCTATCTAGCACACCCGCAATATGCTGCAAGTGAAATCCTGCAGAAGCCAAGCCGTCAGGTTTTAGCCAAAGACGTTCATCGCTCAGTGAGGCGCAATATTTAGATGCATCCTCTCCTACCTGTAGAATGGCATGGGCTACTGGTTGCAAAAGCGCCGGAATACCGTCCACTGGACCGCGTTGCCAGACTTCTCGTTGTTGATTAGATAGTGGTAAACCCATATTAAGCACTAAGATACCAGATGGAGAATAATTTGTCATCAATTATTTGGTTTTTTACTTTACAAATAGCATTTTTGATAGATAATATAGTCAAATAATGTGAATTACGTTAATGCATTTTTGATATTCATTATTTTGTATGTGACTTTGAAACGCCAATGGATGAGGGGCCGAGAGATTCGAAAGTGGTGACCGGAAGACATATTCGTACATATTTAAAGGAAGTTGCCCATTTATTTTCGCTGACTATCCTTTTTTTATTGTTCAGTGGCAAACTATCCTGTTTTGGCCAAAACTTTGGCGGGTCAACCAGGATTTTTACTGACTTCCAAGGGTTCTGGACTTCTGGAGTAGGGCAAATAAATCCTCTCTTTCCGGATAATACCCACCATCTGCTAGCATTCTCATGGAATGGAACAATTTATTCAACCGGTGTAGATGACGGGAGTTTGGCTATCCAAGGAATCAGTTTTTCTCCACAAATATACCAGGCATTTCCGGTTAGAAACATACAAGCTAAAAGAAGTGGAACCTATGTGGGACTTGGCCAAATCTACGACGGCTTGGATAACGCGATATCATCACCCCCTCCCTTTGAAGTTCCGCCGAATTTGTCTTCCTTCTTGACCCGTGGTATTCAGGGGCTTGATTTTGGATCTGGAGTAGCGAATATTGCCGCGGGAAACGTTATTTTTGATTTTACTGGGATTATTGATGTCACTCAAATAGGTGACGGCATTCCGGATATCTTGGTTAGCCAGTTTGCGGATCCAAGTAGTACCTTGGACGAGATTTTCATGACCGACGCAACCGGCAATCTAGTAGGAAATTCCCTCACAATTAATCATACCAGTATAGCCCCTGTAGGCCGATGGCTTGCTGATTTTTATAATTTGGACGGACTCAGCGCCGCGTTTATCAAAGGAACCCGAGATTTACGACTTTGGGTAGCGGATCTTAGTGCATTCGGCATTAATGCGGATAATTACCAAGCCGTCCGTAGTATGCGCTATAGGCTAAATGGATCCAGCGATCCTGCCTTTGCGGCTTTTAAAGTAGGCGTTTTCGATATCGTTGCCGCAAACGATGACGTCGATAGTACCTTCCAAGAGGCGACTGTTGTCATGGATGTGTTGCAAAATGATTTGCCCAGAGAAATTTTGGATTTAACGACACTTAGAATCCTTTCTCCGCCCAGCAATGGCACCGTTGAGGTTGATTCTGAAACTGGGTTTGTTTCCTATCTACCGGATCAAGGATTTTCAGGCACAGACCGGTTTATATATGAGATCTGTGGATCAAGTGAACTGCAGTGTGACGAAGCCGAAGTTTCTATTTTGGTGATGGCTAATGCCTTGCCGGTCGATTTTATATTTGTTGGCACGAAATATTCAAAAGACGCCGGTGTTACGGTGTATTGGGATGTGGCCTCACAGGAAAGTAACGCCTATTTTGAGGTGCAGGTATCGCAAGATGCCTTGACTTGGTTGGCAATAGACAGTTTATCGGGGCAATTACAAGCTCCCGATATCCAAAGGTATAGGTTAACACATAAAATTGATGCAGACGGCGATTTATATTATAGGATTAAGCAGGTGGACGTTGACGGTTCCTATAGTTTTTCAGAAGTAGTAAGACAAGAATTACCGGAAAAGGAAAATTTTTCCCACATTTTCCCCAATCCTACGGAAAGATACCTGTACCTTATCATTAGGGATTTGGCTAGAGACCCGATCGTATTGTTAAATCATTTTGGCCTTCCTGTTGAAGTGGAATGTACGTTAGAATCTGCGGCTAGAAGCCTGTATCGGTTGGATCTTCAATTTTTACCTAAAGGAATTTATTTTTTAAAAAGAAACGCTGACGTGTACCTCGTTAAAAAACGCTAAAAGGATAATCATTTGACGAGGATGTTTAGTAATGTGGAAAATCAAAAAAACATTTCTTTTGATTTTCCTTTAGATTATCTTTAGCAACCTATAGAAAGCCGCTTTTTTCCGGACTTGACCCTGAAAATAAGTGCGGTTAATTCACTCGATTTTTACCTAGAAACTCATGATCAACCGACGAAGTGTCCTGAAATCCCTCAGTCTAAGTCCTGCCTTGCTGATGGTTCCCGAAGCTACCTATGCCGCCAAGAAAAAACCGAGCAATTTTCGGTATTGTCTAAATACGAGTACCATAAGAGGCCAAAATCCAGGTATTCTTAAATATATAGAGATTGCTTCAAAAGCAGGGTATGATGGGATTGAGTTGTGGATAGAGGACATAAAGGCGTATGTAAAGGAAAACTCTGCCGCTAAACTTAAGCAGCACCTGCAAGATCATAAGATCAAGGCTGAAAATGCAATCGGATTTGCCCCGTGGATGGCGGCGGATGAAGCAAAGAGTAAGGCGGGTTTTCTTCAAATGGAAGAGGAGATGAAGTTGCTTGCTGAAATAGGCTGTAGCCGCGTGGCCGCACCGGCAATTGGAAATACGGCTCCCTTTGACCTCATGGCAGCAGGAGAAAAATACAAGCAGTTAATCGAATTGGGCCGCCGCACCGGTGTTCGTCCCCAACTTGAATTTTGGGGGGCCTTTGTTCCCTTTCATCATCTGGGTCAGACGATGATGGTAGCTGCAGTAGCAAATGATCCCGATGCGCGCATTCTGGCAGATGTATACCACCTTTTTAGGGGTGGGTCAGGATTCGGAGGGCTAAAGTTACTGAATGGCAATGCGATAGAAATTTTCCATATGAACGATTATGTGGATACTATCCCTCGGGAGCAGCAAGAGGACAAAGACCGCGTGTACCCGGGAGATGGAGCCGCTCCATTGAAGGAGATACTTACAGACCTTAAAAACATGGGAGGCGAAAAAGTACTTTCACTGGAATTGTTTAACAGAACCTACTGGGAGCAAGATCCTTTTGAGGTGGCCAAGACAGGTTTAGCGAAGATGAAAGCGGCAGTTAAATCCTTGGGTTAAGCCAATGGTAAATATAGGTAGTCTCGCACGATGCTCTATCTAGATGTAAAAGAAGGCCCAAGCCATCACCGTCAGGAAAGCCAACACCGGCCCAAATACCATAAAGAAAAGCCCCCCTTCCCTGAAATCACGCTGTTCTACCAGTCCTGTACTGAACGAAATGGCGTTGGCAGGGGTAGAGACCGGCAGGAGTAGCGCGCATGAGCAGCTGATTGCAACCATTACCGGTACGGCAATTCCATAGATGCCGGGTAAGGAGATTCCCAAGGGAACCAGTATGGAAGCTGCGGCGGTATTACTCATGACATTGGATAGAAGGACCGCTATGAGGCAGAAAATGACAGCTACCCCTACGATGTGTATAGGTAGTCCTTTTATTTTTTCCATAACGATATTAGCCAACCCCACGTCTACTAACGCAATGCCCAGTGCAAGGCCTCCGGCTACCAACATCAGGGTGTCCCAGGGTAAGTTTCTGACTTGATCTGCATGGATTACCTGCGTCATGGTAAGTAATACAATTGGTATTGCCGATGTAGCTGCTACCGGAACGCGGTGAATCGGCTCTGTGAGCCACATGCCGACTGTAAGAATCAGCGTTAGCAATACCGCCTTTTTTTTAAGAGGGTCTACTGTCCCTTCACGTTTCGGAAGCCTACTAAGATCTAGTTGAACTGCTGAAAAGTCATGTCGTTTGCATAAAAATTTCCAAAAAAGCCACACCAAAAACAACCCGGTAGGAAAACCAACCACCATCCATTCCACAAAGGTCAGCGAGACACCCTTCTCTTGCAAGGCCCCAACGGCTATTGCATTTGGCGTGCTGCCAATGATCGTTCCAATGCCTCCAACGGAAGCAGCAGCCGGGACCGCTATTAGTAGGGCTTTGGAGTAGGGAGAGGTTTTTCCCAAAAGATGGACCAACGGTAGGATGGAGGATACAATCATCGCCGTGGTGGCTGTGTTGGACATGACCATGCTCGCCAAAGCAGTCATCATCATCAAGCCCAATAGCAACCTGTCCGGTTTACTTCCAAAGCGCTTGACGGTGAATCGAAACAGCTGCCTGTCTAGCTCGACCGTACGCATACCCTCGGCTAGAAAAAAGCCGCCGAGTAGGAGCCAGATAACGTCACTCGTCCATGTGCTCAGGTAAAGTTCCGGAGGGGCAGATTTCGGTAAGATAAAGTCCGTACTAAATCCTACAAGTAATGTGGCAATAATAAAAATTCCTACGGCAAAGGGCGGAATGGCCTCCGTAATCCAAAGGCCTATCGACAAGATACTGATCAAAAATACGTAATTTACCTCAGCACCATACCCCAGTTTTCTAAAGAAATAAGTGACTAAAATAGCTATAAGCAGATTTCCAAAGAATGTTGATGTGTTAAAAATCCAATTTAGACGAAGTTTCCTGTACCACTTAAAGGCAGCGTATCGGGAATCACTGTCTGGCATACTTGTTATCTTTTAGTTTTAGCTCCCCTTGTGTATAGCGAAAGGTTGTCCATTTGAGGTTGCTCTCCATTCAGATTTGGAAAAGAACCATTTTGCTATTTCGTTTGCCGTGCATACGCGTTGTATGCTTACCAAATCTCAACGGAAGGAAGCGCTGTAAGTTCACTTTCTTTATCTCTGGGAAGTTGCCAGAAGGTATCAAAGTAACCGTCTACCAAAATGGTATCCGGATCATCCCGATAAATCATGAAGTCTTTAAATTGGGGAAGGTTTCGCTGCGTGGGTCCCACAAAGGAATAGCCTTCTGGTCTGCTTCCTCCCCACCAGGGCTTTCCGGAATTGACCACTACTAATCGGCCATTATTTGGATAGACATAGAGCATGCCGAGCGATTCGTCTTCCGTAGTGAGGTGCATGGGAAGGTCTTCCCGAATTGATTCTAGGATGCTGTTGGTTTCCGTCGTTCCGAACAAAATCAGATGGGATGATTCCAGGTCGCTGGGACGGATTTCTTTGTCTGCTAAGACGCGGGGGAAGAAATGAACACGGCCCAAAAATTCTCCTCGGTAGATAGACCAGTTTGCCGCTTCGAGCGCTACTGCCCTTCGCTGCTCCAATTCCTCGCTGCGGGGATTATCAGCAGTGCCATACACATAGATGTGCCGGTCGGAAAAGGCCGCATATATTGGGCCTGAGGATCCTTTTCGTTTTACTAATCCACCCTCCGCAATCAAGTTTCCGGGCCTCCAGGTAGTTCCATCTTTATAGAGCGAAAGGACATCTTGAAAAGCAATGCGAAGTTTTCGGCCGTTGATTTCAAGATTTAGTAAATTATCCGCCTTAATTGACGGATGATCCTTAAGATTTAGTTGAAAGCTTGTTATGTTTTGGCTGGAGATTTTTATTTCATTTCCAGATATCACCTCCGCATCGATAGCAGCTAAGGTTCCGGGATCTATTTGCAAAATTTCCACCCAGTAGGCTCGATTATAAGCCAAATCTCTGGTAGAAAAAGACACTTTGGCGGGAAAAGGGTCCCGCTCAAATTGTCCGAGCCAGTCGAATATGCGGCCATCTGCATAGGCGTTGACCCAGCTGTCGTGTTTCACTCCCTCATATTCTTCGGACTGCACGTAGATGCCTTTCTCCTGCATCTGATCTACCATCGCACGGGTTCCTTCTATGGGCACGACGGGGTCGGCGTCACCGTGAAAGAAATGTACGGGTAGATTAAGTGCATTTCCCAGCAAGTCAGCCGTACCCTTCGGAGGAGCTGGACATACAGCAGCTAAGGCGGCCCAAATGTCGGGTCGGCTCAGGCCAAGCCATAGTGTTCCACCTCCGCCCATCGATAGGCCGGTAAGGTAAATTCTGTTTTCGTCAATGTTGAACCTCTTTTTGATATCCGCTAACACCGCATATACGTCCTTTTCGGGAATTCCCTGATAGCCAGCGGTACCTCTAGCAAAGGGGGCGGCAACGATATACGGGACATCATCCCATTCGGGAAAGTAGCGACTAGCTTCTACATCTGTCTCCCCTTCAGCATTGCTTTTTCCAAACACCCTCCGTAACGCCAAACGGTGATTTGATCCAGCACCGTGAAGCATAATTACCAAGGGGTATGCCTTGCGCTCATCGAAGTTTTCAGGGATATAAATCGCGTAAGGTTGATCGGTATCGTCGGCCGCGGATTGGAAGGCCAAGACCTGAGGTCCAGTGGCTAATTGCTGGGAAAAGCAAACAGACACGGACCCTGCAAAAAGCCAAAAACAACAGAGAAATTTATCGAATGTATGCATGGTTATATAGGTATAGGTTCAACAACTCAATAAAAATACACAATTCTTTTTTGCTATAAAACTTTTGGATTGCTTCTGATATATTCGATCGCCCATTTACAGGGACATTTCAAGGGTCAGGAAAAATCGACTTCTGCTTAAGCGGAATTGTTAAATTTGTCTTATGGAAGAAAAACAGACCATCTACGACTCCTTGGGAGATAAAGGGATTCATGAACTAGTGGCCCATTTCTACAAAAAAGTGGAAAGCGAACATCGGCTGCGCAAATTATATCCCGCAGATTTGGCTCCTGCGGCGGAAAGGCTCTACTTATTTCTAGTCCACGTATTTGGAGGCCCATCTACCTATCTTGAGAGGCGAGGCCATCCGATGTTGCGTCGCCGCCACTTCCAGTGGAAAATAGATTCAAACCTCCGCGATACATGGCTCGAATGTATGTGGTATGCCATGGATCAGGTTCCAATGGAGTCGGGCGTTTATGAAGCGTTAAAATCCTATTTTTTGAACGCGGCGAACCATATGGTGAACCGGTGATTATTTGTGTAATGGTGAGTCTGTCAGAAAGCAAAAAAATCTAAACCTCCCGTTTGGAGATTGATACTTTTTCACTACATTTATTTAATATCGTTCATAGCAGCGAGTGCTTAGTAGGTCTGAAAGACCTTGAGCGATATTTTATTTGTTTTGAAAGACTTCGTACTCCTTGAGAATTTGTTCCTGTTTTTTTATTTACATAATCAGTTTTATATGAAAAAGTACATTTATTTGAGTTTCGTGTTTTCAATCTTCCTTATGGCATCCTGTGAGATGTTTGAAGGGCCGGAAGGTCCTCAGGGAGAACAGGGTGTTCAAGGCCCTCAAGGTCCACAAGGAAATCCTGGTGCCTCAGGGCCCCAAGGTCCGCAAGGAATAGCCGGACCGTCCGGTCCTCAGGGCGAAAAGGGAGACTCTGGTGAATCCAATGTTCGTCTTTACACCTTTTCAGCACATAATTATGCATCATCTGCGTCCTATTATGTCATGATTCCCGAAATTGGCCCACAGGTTGATGCTCACCTGTTTTTTGTCTACCTCGTCGATACTACCGTTGACGTCAAGTATCCGATTCCCGGTCAGGGAATAAGCGGCAACTCGACCTACAGGGTTTGGTGGCTTCGTATAGGTTCAAGCGTCAGTTTAAGGACCCAACGTAGTGCTGGCCCCGGGGAAAACTATAGCGAAATGCGTGTAATAACTATCCCTATTACCCAGATGCCCGGTGGACGAGTGGCACTACCTGATATAGATTTCGATGACTACAATGCCGTGGCAGCCTATTACGGCTTATAGGAGATGAAAACTAATTTCCGGTAATCTTTGTCACAGGAATAACATGGGATTTATCCTACTTTTGTAGTCGAATTAAGAAAGATAAATCAAATGGATTGGAAAAAAGAAATACGAAGCTGGGGAATAATGCTTGGTGTTTTTGCAGTGCTTTACTTTACCGGGCTAATAACGCCCATAATGGGAGGCGTGCAATCGCTATTATTATCAACTGGGCTGATAAAACCGAATATTACTCTCGAAAATAAAGAAAAACAGCCCTTTGATTTCTCCGGACAATTTATGGATATGGACGGAAACCGCGTTGGCCTTACCCAATATGAAGGCAAAACGTTGTTTATAAATCTGTGGGCTACCTGGTGTCCGCCATGCAGGGCGGAAATGCCACATATTTCTGAACTCTACAAAAAAATTGGCAAAACCGGCGACGTTCAGTTTTTGATGATTGCGCTGGATGATGATTTTGAGAAAAGCAAAAAATACATTGCCGATAAAGGGTTTGGGTTTCCTGTGGTTCATGCGGCGTACGGACTGAATGCGTCCCTCGAAAGTCAGGCGATACCTACCACACTGGTGGTAAGTCCGGAGGGAGAGATTGTTTTCTATCAAGAAGGAATGAGTAATTTTGATACGCCGGAGTTTCGAGAGTTTCTGGTAGGGTTGTGAGTTGGTTTTGCTTTCGATAGAGGTAGCTAAGTGGAATAAATAGGTTCACATCAACTGGTATCAACAAAGCCTGGAAGGGTTTTTCCAGTTATTTCGGGAAATACTGTGTATTTAGAAATTCAATAAAAAAGCCTTCGTTTTGGAAGGCTTTTTTTAGCTTTTGACAAACAGCCCTAGGGTGTCGCATATTCCGTTCAACTGCTCCTCCAGTTCAGTCGATTTGTGAAATCACCTTCATAAAATCCACAAGGCCAATGACCTCAATCCCTCCCTTCATGGGAAATTGATCAGTGCCGGAATAGATTAGAAGTTTTCGTGTTGCATGTATATCCTCACAAGCCCGGTGAAATCCCGCACCTACCGTAGGAGAGGTTGACTTTTTGATTTCAACCGCCCAAACTTCCCCGTTTGGCCCTTCCAAAATCAAATCAATTTCACTTTGGTTGCTGGAGCGGTAATAGCTGGAAATCCATTGCGGAGAAAGGTGGTTCAGAATGTTTTCGACCACAAACCCTTCCCAACTTGCGCCGACAGCGGGATGTCCCATCAGATAATCGAAGCTGGATATATGTAACAGATTGTGGAGCAAACCCGAATCACGTATGTAGATTTTAGGCGACTTGACCAATCTCTTTTTTGTATTTCCCGACCAAGGCTGCACCTGCCTTACCATGTAAAAGTCCTGTAGAATATCCAAATAGGTACGAATGGTAGTGTGGCTCACTTCCAGACTTTTCGCTATTTCGTTAAGTATTGCCTTTTGACCGTGGTAGTGCGCGAGCATACTCCAAAACCGCTTCATCCGAGTTGTGGAAACCTGTGGGCCAAACAAGGGAATGTCCCTTTCCACATAGGTGGCAATAAAGTCATTTCTCCAATTCCAACTTTCGTTTTCGGAATCGGCGAGATAACTATCGGGAAATCCGCCCCTAAACCACAGTTTCTCATAATTGAACCCCAAGGGGTCATTTTGATGCAATTCAATCACTGAAAATGGAGTGAGTTCCAAATACCTAATCCTACCGGCTAGGGTTTCAGAGGTTTGTTGCAACAAATCCTTGGAAGCAGATCCCAAAAGCAGAAAATGGCCGAAACGTTCCCCCGCTCGTTTTCTTATATCTACCAACCCGCGAATGATTTTAAACAATTCGGGTCGGCGTTGAATTTCATCGATTACCAAAAGCTGATTGTCAAATCTTCTCAGGTAGCTTTCCGCATCATCCAGCTTTGCCAGGTCCGAATCCAGCTCCAAATCCAAATAATGGACCGACTTTTCCAAGGTAGATTTTGCGAGCTCTAATGCAAGCGTCGTTTTTCCCACCTGTCTTGGCCCAAGTATCACGACCACAGGCATACTTTTTAGGCCTTGGATCAATTTTTTTTCAAGCGTTCTTTTAACCCAGTTCTGCATTAGACTTTCAATTTGCATGAAAAATAGAAAAAAAGTATGTAATTTGAAAGTTTTAGTTTCAAATTGCATGGTTTTTTATAAAGTGTTGTTTAAAGAAATGTGTTTATTACCGACCGAGCGGCCTTGATTTCTTTTACGTGCAGACTAGGTGATTTTTTCCTCGATTTACCGCTTTGCTATTTAATCACTAAAAAAACGATGAGGACTATAAGCAAGGGTGCGCTGCCTGCCACCGTTTCTAAAAAGTTAGAAAAAAATTACTAATGGGATTCCCGCGGATTTTTTATTGGTATATTGGTCCAAATCTTATTTCTATCTATGTCAATCCCAAGAGCACCTAAGTCCAGTAAGAACAACAGAGGCACAATCACCTGCGACAATACGACAATCCATCTACTTCAGGCGAATGATTTTGTTGCGGAGAGCATTCGGAATCAAATGGCCGACAACAAGGTCTTAATGGTCAATATAACTTCCTCAGCGGGGAGCGGTAAAACAACCCTCATGCAGGAGACAGTAAAGCGGCTTAAGGATGAGATAAAAATGGGTATCCTGGTTGGCGATTTGGAGACGGAACGGGATGCGGACAGAATCAAAGAAATAGGCGGCAAAGCGCTACAGATCGTTACGGGGGGAGTTTGTCATCTCGAGGCACAGATGATATGGCAGGCACTTAAAAGCTTTGACGTAAGCGGGCTTGACGTTCTTTTTGTAGAAAATGTCGGAAATCTTGTCTGTCCCGCCTCCTTTGATTTGGGAGAAGATTACCGTGTCACCTTGATTTCCACGACGGAGGGGGATGACAAACCGCAGAAATATCCGAAAATGTTTTTGACCAGCGAATTGATGCTCGTATCGAAGGCGGATCTTCTGCCTTATCTCCCTTTTGATGTAGACGCAGTTACCAAGGACGCAAGGGGTATTAATCCCACCATTGAAGTAATTACCATTTCATCAGTGAGCGGAATTGGAATCGATTCCTGGTGCAACTGGCTTCGGGAGAAAATCAGGGAGAAGAAATCAGCTGATACACTTGCCGTCTAGTGCCACATTGGAAAGTTCATATTGAAGGTCAGGTACAGGGTGTAGGATTTAGGCCTGCAGCGGCCAGGCTTGCCAATGAAAGGGGCATTTCTGGTGAGGTCTTTAATACCTCGGCGGGAGTCTGTATACACCTATCCTGCACCAGGGAGGAATGCGAAGCATTCGTCCATCGCCTCCAAGAAGAGCTTCCTCCGCTCGCAGTCATTGCCCATATGTATGTGGAAATGCTTTCTTTGGGGTTCAAGGTTTATGACGGGTTCAAGATCGTTGCTTCTCTTGATGCCGCTGCAAAAACGGCCTTTCTGAGCCCTGATTTCGGTATCTGTGAAGCGTGCCAACATGACATCCAAAATCTGCAAAATACCCGCTACTTCTATCCTTTTACTTCTTGTACGCAGTGTGGTCCACGTTATTCTATTCTAAATGGAGTTCCCTTTGATCGCCATCGGTCTACGATGGAGCCATTCCTCATGTGTGCCGGCTGCCGTTCCGAATATAGGGATCCCCTAGACAGAAGATTCCATT
>WGNT01000172.1 GCA_016124425.1 Cytophagales bacterium | reverse complement strand
GTATCCGTTTCGCAGATATACCCCACAACCGTATATACGTGTTCGGGTCCCTCCAGATTCGAAAGGTTGACAACTTCGTGATAGGCATCATACATCATAGGACGAATCAGGTGATTCAGTCCTGAATTGACTCCTACGAACGTTGTCGCCGGCGTAGGTTTTACGACAGTGGCAGAAACTAACAGATACCCGCATTCACTGACCAAAAACTTTCCCGGTTCGAACCAAATCTCCAGTTCCCGACCGTAGCTTTTGCAAAACTCACGAAAGGCTAGGGAAACTTTTTGCCCCACCTCCATCATATCAGTGGTAATATCGCCGGGTTTGTAGCCCACCTTGAACCCCCCGCCAAAATCCAAAAACCTCAGGTCAGGGAATTCCTTTGCCGCATCAAACAAAATCTCTGCGCCTTTCAAAAAGACCTCAGCATCCAAAATATCAGACCCTGTGTGTACATGAAGTCCGGATACATTCAGGCTATACTCGTTTACTACTTGAAGTATTTCCTTAAGCTGCAAGATGGATATACCGAATTTACTGTCTATGTGACCCACGGATATTTTTGCGTTGCCTCCCGCTAAAATGTGTGGATTAAGGCGGATACAAATAGGTACAGTCGAACCGTATTGGCTCCCAAATTGGGTCAACATGGGAATATTGTCTATATTGATCATAACGCCGAGTTCAATGGCTTCCTGAATCTCAGAAAAAGCCACACAGTTAGGCGTGTACATAACTTCCCTCGGTTCGAAGCCCACTAACAGACAAAGGTGCACTTCTTCAATGGACACAGCATCCACTCCGGTTCCCGCCTGTTTTAGAAGCTTTAGGATATTTATATTTGACAATGCTTTTGTAGCATACTTAATCTTTAAATTGACGTCCGAAAAGGCGGTTCTTATGGCTTTTACCTGATGAAGAATTTTCTCCCCGTCATATACATAGAGCGGGGTGCCGTATTGCTCGCTGAGGTCCGTCAGGGCGATGCCCTGAATCCGATATGCCTGATCAATTATCTCCATGGATTGCTATTTAGAGGCACAAAGATAGATAACGGCCACCAAACAAAAAATCAGATTGGCTCATAGAACAACAATTGGCGCAGCCTGTGGATTGTTTTCAAGACGAATCGTGTTTTCATGTATGGGCTTTGGTGTTAAAAATCGTTAAGGAACCGGTTAACTATGAGGTAACTGTTAAATTTGCATTATGTCGAAAACCAATATTAAAATCATCATCTTAATGATGTCGTTGGGCTGCCTGGGTTTACTAGGTTTTCAATTGTATTGGGTGAGCAATCTCTTGAAGATAAACCAGGAGAGATTTCAGCAAAATGTTTTCCAAGCCCTTGCCGCAACCTCCGAAAAGCTAGAGAAGGGTGAGACAAGCGATATTCTCCGAAATTCGCTTGTGAGGGATACAACGCTACAGCGTGCCCTATTTCAACGCATAGAGCCCATTAAACTCCAGGTAAGAAGAAGGCCTGTCGCTATACAGCGACCGTCCATGATCGATTCCATGTTTAGCCAGCCGATGCCGCAAATATCCCCTACCTTTCAGCGCCTGATAGCCACCAAGGAAGGGGAACCTAAGGAGTTTCGCGATATTGAAAAATATTTCCTCATGCCGCCGACGGTTGCTTCTTTTGTTTTCACTCCGGATGAAATGGCCATATATCTGCAGGAAAAGGAAAAGTGGCTTGAATTCCTCGACAAACAGGATAAATTTGTAAGCAAGCGAAACTATGCCATTAGCCGGCAGGCCCTTCTCGTCGAGGAGTATAACGTGTCGCGTGATGTCGCCGAAACGATTGTGAAGACAAATATGAAGATAGCACTGGTAGAAGAGGTTGTCCATCAGCTTCTGAACCCGGGCCATCAGAATATCCTCGCACGGGTTGATACGGCGATGGTTAAGGAGGAGATTAAATCTCAATTGGTTAAGCGCGGCATAGATGAGGATTTTGAGCTAGGCATTCTGGATAATGCCTCCGATTTGGTCCCTATCGGCAACGTCAACGATCTAACGCCACTGAAAGAAAGCACCATACGGGCCGAATTATTTCCAAGTGACCTCATGGGGGTTAACAGCTATTTGGTCATCAAGTTTCCCAATGAAAAAAATTACCTGCTCAAGCAAATTTGGCTTCCTTTATTAAGTTCCTTGTTGTTTCTGGGTATCATTATTTACTGCTTCGTATATGCGATTCGGGTGATCATTCATCAGAAAAAGGTTTCCGAAATAAAAAATGATTTTATCAACAACATGACCCATGAATTCAAAACGCCTATATCCACGGTAAGCCTGGCGATCGAAGCACTTCAAGATCCTGATATCGGGTACCAAGAATCGTTTCGAAGAAGATATTTGGGGATCATTAAGGAGGAAAACAAGCGGCTTGGGACGCAAGTGGAACAGGTGCTTCAAGCGGCAGCTTTGGATAAAAAGGATTTTAAGTTGAAACTGGAAAAGGTAGACATCATAGCCTTGATAGAATCAGCCCAAGTACACTTTGGACTGATTGTTGAAAATAGAGGCGGTAGTATCGATGTACTGTCGAAGTTCAGTAGCCTTGAGATAGAAGCGGACGTATTCCATCTAACGAATATTATCAACAACCTACTGGATAACGCAAATAAATATTCTCCGAACACGCCACGGATCCAGGTAAGGATTGATGAATGGGGAGATAAGGTACACATCGCTTTTAAAGATGCGGGTATCGGTATGAACAGAGAGGCACTCAAACGGATTTTTGACAAATTCTACCGGGTGCCTACAGGAAATCTCCACGATGTGAAAGGCTTCGGACTGGGCCTTTCCTACGTCAAGACAATGGTGGAGGCGCATAAGGGAACTGTCTTGGTTGACAGTGAATCAGGCAAAGGAAGTACATTTACCATCATTTTACCGAAAAAGCAATGAGTAAAATTAAAATCTTATTAGCAGAGGATGATCCTAATCTCGGGGATATATTACATGAATACCTGAACATGAAAGGGTACGACACACTGCTCTGTAAGGACGGTGAAGAAGCCTGGAACCGGTTCAAAAAAGACACCTATCAGCTCTGTATTTTGGATGTAATGATGCCGAAAAAGGACGGATTTACACTTGGAAAAGAAATCAAAAAGGTGGAAGAAACTATTCCTATTATTTACCTAACTGCGAAGAACTTAAAGGATGACGTGATTCAGGGATTAAAGATTGGGGCGGACGACTACATTACCAAGCCCTTTAGCATGGAGGAACTGTTGCTTAGAATTTCAGCTATTCTCCGGCGCACGACGGCAAAAGTTGAATCCAAATCGCTCAAAACCTATACTTTTGGAGAATTTACCCTACATTACGATAGGCAGATGCTAGATGGTCCCTCGGGGGAACACAAGCTTACGTCCAAGGAAAATGAACTCCTTCGCCTCCTAGCCTCTGAACTTAATCATACCGTGAGTAGGTCTCATGCTTTAAAAATCATTTGGGGAGACGATAGTTATTTTAATGCCCGAAGCATGGACGTATACCTGAGCAAGATAAGAAAACTGCTTCGCGAAGACCCCAACATGCAAATTGTTACATTGCATGGAGAAGGATTTAAGCTGGTCGAATCCCACAACTGAGTCAACCAATGCGCCGAAATATGGCGAGGTACTTTTTATTTACGCAGGGTTATCCGTAATTTGAATGACGAACGTCATTTCTATACACCTATGGCAAAAAAAATAGTCTATACGGATGCAGCCCCAAAACCAATTGGTCCCTACAGCCAAGCGGTTCAGGTAAACAAAACGTTATATGTGTCGGGTCAGATTGCACTCGATCCCTTTACCGGAGAACTTATCAACGAAAACATCACCGAAGAGACGCATGCAGTGATGAAAAATCTTGACGCTATTTTACAGGCTGCTGGATTTACCTTTTTGGATGTGACTAAGTGTACGATTTTTATCCGCAACATGGAGGATTTTGGAGCCATAAACGAAGCATATGGGTACTACTTCCGATCCGATCCACCGGCGAGGGAGACTGTGGAAGTGAGTAGACTTCCCAAAAATGTGCAGGTGGAAATTTCCTGCATCGCAGTGAAAGATTAAACCAAACCATTTACTAGTAAGTTGTGCTATTGTGAAATTTTCCCCCACCTATGATGAAATATTGGTGTCGCCTCTTCAAACAGAAGAGGTGATCAGGAAAACCATGCGCGTGACAAAGGATTTACAAGCAGCGGATTACCTATCGGATAGCACGGTGGAAAGATACCTTTTTAACGGAGATGTCCGTCGAAATTCGTTTACGCTTTCCCTGAATTCCGAAAAGGCAGACAGCTTTCTCCCCCTTATTTACGGAAAAGTAGAACCAACAAGAAAGGGTAGTATTCTTTTCATAACGTATAGCTTTTTCCCGGGTACTGTGTTTTTTATTACCTTTTGGGTGGTGGTAGTGTTTTTTATGACGCTTTTTTTTCTCACCCTGCATCAAGATTGGAAACTTGCGCTCACTTGTATTGTTATAGGTGGCGGCAACTACCTTTTTTCCTGCAGGCAATTTATGCGTAAAGTCAAGGAGAGTCAACGGGCGCTACATCAGATGCTGGATCTACAGCCGAATGATCGACATTAAGTCATTTTTTTGCGTTGCCGGCGTGAATTGTAGCCGGTTGGTTGTAATTTAGCCTGCTGAAAACAGTCTTCGATAAATCAACTAAAGATATGGAATATAGAATAGAAAAAGATACCATGGGACCGGTGGAGGTACCAGCCGATCGCTACTGGGGCGCACAAACACAGCGCTCCATCAACAATTTCAAAATTGGTGGAAAGCGTCACCAAATGCCAATAGAGATTATTCATGCCTTTGCGATATTGAAGAAATCCGCCGCACTGACTAATGCTGATCTGGGTGTGTTGGATCAGAAAAAAGCAGACGATATCGCATCAGTTTGTGATGAAATCCTTACCGGCGACTTAGACGATCAGTTTCCTCTCGTAATATGGCAGACTGGCTCTGGAACACAGTCTAACATGAACGTTAATGAAGTAATCGCTAACAGGGCCCATGTAAAGCAAGGAGGAGCGCTTACGGATGAAAAGAAATACATCCACCCTAATGACGATGTGAACAAATCACAGTCTTCAAACGACACATTTCCCACAGCGATGCATATAGCGGCCTATAAAATGGTGGCTGAAACGACCATTCCCGGAGTAGAGCTTCTACGTAACACATTGCGGGAAAAGTCAAAGAAATTCATGCAGGTAGTGAAGATTGGAAGAACGCATTTTATGGACGCTACCCCCCTTACCCTGGGACAGGAATTCTCCGGGTACGTCGCGCAACTCGACCATGCTTTACGGGCGATAAGGAATACCCTAGGGCATCTGTCCGAACTGGCACTTGGGGGAACTGCAGTAGGAACCGGCCTGAATACGCCCTCAGGGTATGCCGAAAAAGTCGCCGAAAAAATTGCTGAATTCTCCCGTCTTCCCTTTGTTACAGCCCCTAATAAGTTTGAATCGCTTGCCGCACATGATGCGATCGTCGAAACCCACGGTGCATTGAAGCAACTTGCTGTATGCCTTATGAAAATCGCTAATGACATTAGAATGCTCTCCTCCGGACCGCGTTCGGGCATAGGGGAAATTCTAATTCCCGAAAATGAGCCTGGATCTTCTATTATGCCCGGAAAAGTCAACCCAACACAGGTGGAGGCAATGACGATGGTGTGCGCTCAAGTAATGGGTAACGATGTGGCGGTGTCCATCGGTGGTTCTAATGGCCATTTTGAGCTTAATGTGTTCAAACCCATGATGGTAAATAACCTGCTAAATTCCGCCATGTTGTTGGGAGATGCCTGCGTTTCATTTACCGAAAATTGCGCCATTGGGATAGAGCCGAATGTACCGTTTATTAAACGGCATTTAGAAAATTCACTCATGCTAGTAACCGCACTTAATCCACATCTTGGCTATGAGAATGCTGCAGCTATAGCTAAAAAGGCCCATAAGGAGGGGACTAGCCTTAGGGAAGCAGCGCTCGCACTCGGCTTGCTTACCAATGAGCAGTTTGATGAATGGGTAAAGCCAGAGGATATGATAGGAGGGCTCAAATAAGCTGCCGAAAAATGAAAAAGGGGGCAATAGGTAGCGATTTCGGCCCCCTTCTTTTTTAGACCTTAGACTTACATTTTGAGCCCTTTCTTGGGAATTCAAGTGAAACATTGATAATTTTTCGTAATTTGTAGGCTATTGATTCGTTTTTATGTATTAACTGAAAATCACGATTATCTATGCACAACGTTAAGTTATTGTTTTTGTCGGCTTTTTTCGCCTTATTTTTACTTTCTTCGGGTGACGCTTTTGCACAACTAGATAAGGCAGAGCGCCGGACCTACAAGAAAATGAAACGCAAGATGTCTCCGGAAGATTTTAAGGCGCTTTTGGATGATAAAGCTCGTCTTTCATCAAGTGCCGATTTTCTTGCCGCGGAGATCGAAAATATGCTTAGGACCCTACAAGATCGGGACAGCAGCCTCGAACGTTTGCAGGATGCTGAAGCGACATTAAAGCAGCAGGTTTCTCAATTGCGAGCGCAGCTTGCTGCACTTGAAAACAAGGAAGAAAGTAACGAGTGGGACAAGGGGGTGGCTTTTCGCGTCCAATTCGGGGCCTTTGAAAACCATGATATAAGTGAAATGGTAGCGGATAGTCCCGATTTGGAGCTGGTGAAAGAAGACGGGTTTGTCAAATATGTTTTGGGGCAGTTTCGGAGCTATGAAGAGGCAGACGAACTTAAAAATTATCTTCGCAAAATTGGAGTGAAGGAAACATGGATCGTCCCATACAAGGACGGGAAACGCGTTCCATTGAAGTCCGTCTTAGAAGAGACGGCTTTCGAAGAATGATAAGCCCTTTAGGCTGCGGTGGTTACGCATTTGATTCTTAGAGCTTCCAATTTAATTCTTGTCTGTCGGGTTTTCTAGTTTCAATCTTTTGTAATTTAGCCTTATGGACTTTAGATGGAAAATAAAACAACGGGCGGATTCAGAAGCCGTTGATGCTCTTAGTCAGGAAATTAACGTAAACCCTACCCTTGCAAATATGCTGGTGAATAGGGGTGTGATGGATTTTCAAAAAGCCAAAAATTTTTTTAGACCCGATCTAGACAAGCTTTATGATCCCTTCTTGATGCAAGATATGGACAAAGCTGTAGATAGGCTCATCTTGGCTATTGCCCAAGGGCAGAAAATATTGGTATATGGGGATTATGACGTGGACGGTACTACCTCGGTTGCGCTTTTTTATGGCTTTTTAAAGGAATTCTACGACCACGTAGGCTTCTATATCCCGGACAGGTACAAAGAAGGATATGGCATCTCAGAGAAAGGCGTAAGGTTTGCAGCTGAAAAGGGATATTCCTTGGTGGTTTCACTTGACTGTGGGATCAAAGCCATCGATAAAGTTGATTTGGCAAACTCACTTGGGATAGACTTTATCATTTGTGACCACCATACTCCTGGTAGTGAGCTTCCCCAGGCAGTAGCAATTCTTGACCCAAAGCGGGTTGATTGCTTGTATCCCTATAAAGAACTTAGCGGCTGTGGTGTTGGCTTCAAATTAATTCAGGCATTCTCGATCAAGACTCAGATGAACCCTGCCCGCTTATATGCCTATTTGGATCTTGTGGCAGTGAGTATAGCGTCAGATATCGTCCCGATAACGGGAGAAAACAGGGTATTGGCTTTTTTTGGTTTGGACAGGATCAACAATAACCCACGCCCAGGACTAAAGGCCCTTATATTAAAGGGAAAGCTCGAAAAAGAAATTGATATCACCGATATCGTGTTTAAGATCGGCCCCAGGATTAATGCCTCTGGGCGGATCGAGCATGCAAAGGCATCTGTCGAATTGCTGATATCGAAGGACCTAGAGGGAGCGGTAAGAAGGGCAGAGTTGGTTGAAGATGTGAATGCGGCAAGAAAAAATTTTGACGAAAACATTACAAAAGAAGCTTTGCAGATGATTGCTCTACGGGAATCTGAAGGCGTCTTTAGGAGTACAGTTTTATTCAAGGAAGATTGGCATAAGGGCGTTATCGGCATCGTGGCGTCCCGCTGCATTGAACGGTATTACAGGCCTACCATTATCCTTACTGAATCCAACAACAAAGCTACCGGTAGTGCCCGATCTGTCTTTGATTTTGATATCTATGAAGCCATTCAGGAATGTAGCGACCTACTCGATCAGTTTGGGGGGCACAAATATGCGGCAGGCCTTACCATGTCGGTAGACAATGTGCCAGCGTTTCAAACCAAGTTCGAAGAGGTGGTGAGTCAACGCATTCTAGATACACACCTGAAGCCCACATTGGAAATTGACGATGAGTTGCTACTCGATCAGATCAATTATAAATTTTACAATATTCTGAAACAAATGGCACCTTTTGGACCTGGCAACCCCGAGCCGATCTTTTGTGTGAATCAGGTATACGCGGAAAATGTCAAGATTTTAAAGGAAAAACACCTCCGTTTTGAAATCGTTCAAGATGGGCAGCAAACCCGCCCAATTTGCATCGGTTTTGGATTTGGTGATTATTTTGATTTTCTCAATAGTAAAATGAGGTTCAACATGGCCTTTGAGATTCGGGAAAATACATTTAGAAATACAAGTAGTCTCCAACTTTACGTTAAAGACATTAAATTCGATTAATGATATTAAAGGCAGATAACCTCGTCAAGATTTATAAAGGTAAACGAGTCGTCAACGATATTTCTGTGGTCGTGGAGCAGGGAGAAATCGTGGGCCTTTTAGGGCCAAACGGCGCCGGTAAGACCACTTCTTTTTATATGATCGTTGGGCTGATTAAGCCAAATGGGGGAAAGGTTTACTTGGATGAGGCAGAAATCACCCCGCTTCCTATGTATAAAAGGGCTAAATTAGGAATCGGATATCTCGCACAAGAGGCGTCCGTGTTTCGAAAGCTCTCCGTAGAGGAGAATATTCAAGCGGTGCTCGAAATGACAACCATGTCCAAAAAAGAGCAAAAGGAGAAGACAGACAGCCTCCTGGAAGAATTTAGCTTGACTCACGTTCGCAAAAATCTGGGGATGGTACTTTCCGGTGGGGAAAGGAGGCGCACCGAAATTGCCCGCGCCTTGGCTGTTGATCCGAAGTTTGTACTCCTTGACGAGCCTTTTGCCGGTGTAGATCCTATAGCCGTAGAGGAGATCCAGTCGATCGTGGCCAAACTTAAAAACAAAAACATAGGCATCTTGATCACAGATCACAACGTAAACGAAACGCTCTCGATAACCGACCGGGCTTACCTTATGTTCGAAGGAAAACTTTTGAAGGCCGGAACTGCTGAGGAACTTGCTGCTGACGAACAGGTAAGGAAAGTCTATCTTGGCAAGCATTTTGAACTTAAGCGGAAAATTTAACCCAACATACCCATGGAAGTTATCAATACCTTCATGACTTGGATTTTGAAAAACAGAATCAGTCAGATTGACCGCTTTAAACATCATCCGTTGGAAGTGCAACAGGAAATACTATTCAAACTAATCCATACCGCAAAGAGTACTCAGTTTGGAAAAAAACACGGATTCTCTCGTATAAAGAGCTATCGGGACTTTGCGAAGCAGGTTCCCGTACAAGACTATACCCAATTAATGCCCTATATTGAAGAAATGATGAAAGGGAGCCAAAATATCCTTTGGCCAACCGACATTGTTTGGTTTAGTAAGTCATCAGGCACCACATCCTCCCGTAGCAAATTCATTCCCGTATCCCAAGAATCCCTAGACGATTGCCATCTCAAGGGAGGAAAGGATATGCTTTCGCTCTATATTAACAATTATCCGGAAACGAAGCTATTTACAGGTAAAAGCCTAACGATAGGAGGCAGTAATCAGGTTAATCATTTTGATGGAAATCAAAACAGCTTCTATGGTGATATTTCTGCTGTTATCATGCAAAACCTGCCCATGTGGGCACAATTCGCCCGCACGCCAAGCTTGGAAATAGCCTTAATGAGCGAGTGGGAGGAAAAAATCAACAAAATGGCGCATGAGACAATCAAGGAAAATGTCACAAGCCTGACCGGCGTGCCTACATGGACCCTTGTACTCCTACAGCGGGTTCTTGAGATTACCGGGAAAAAGGATATCACAGAAGTCTGGCCTCATCTAGAGGTATTTTTTCACGGTGCAGTATCTTTTGGGCCTTATAGTTCGCTTTTTGAAGCGCTTATTCCATCGCCAAAAATGCATTATATGGAGACATATAATGCTTCGGAAGGTTTCTTTGGGATTCAGGACCAAAAAGATTCAGACGAATTACTGCTGATGTTGGATTATGGGATTTTCTATGAGTTTATTCCAATTGAAGATTGGGACAGCGAAGATCCTAAAGTCCTTTCCTTGGAAGAGGTAGCACTGAATACCAATTATGCCATTATCATCTCCACTAACGGCGGATTGTGGCGGTATAAAATCGGAGATACGGTTAGATTCACGTCCATCAATCCTTATCGTATAAGAATATCCGGCCGCACAAAGCACTTTATCAATGCATTTGGGGAAGAGGTTATTGTCGAAAATGCCGAGTCGGCAATTGAGATGGCCTGTCGGCAAACCGGCGCCGCAATCAAAAATTTCACGGCTGCACCAGTTTATTTCAAAGAAGAGCAAAATCAAGGAGCACATGAATGGGTTATTGAATTTGCGCAGCCTCCGTCAGATATGGGTGCGTTCCAGGCACTGTTGGACGAATCCCTTCGTGAAGTGAATTCTGATTACGATGCAAAAAGGTATAAAAACATGGTTCTTCGTCCTCCAATTATCCACGTAGCCCACCCTGGTACTTTCGATGGATGGCTAAAGTCAAGAGGCAAATTAGGCGGACAAAACAAGGTGCCGCGGTTATCCAACAGCAGGGAATACCTGGACGAAATCATGAAATTTCTTTGAGTCGCCGACATCTTGCGTTTGGGTATGCTTCAAAGGAGAGATTTGCGTGAAAGAGGATTCTGATATCAGCGTCTCGTTCATGTTCCTCCCGAAAACGTCCCGAGCGTTTTGTCCGGAATCACCGAAAACGATCGCTATCAATACCTTCTCCTACATCCAAAATTAGAATGAATGTGTCAAAAAACAGCTTCTTTTTGCTTATTAACGCAATGGAGAAAAGCTAGCTTTATTTATCCACATTTGACAATACTTATCCACATAACAATTAGGTAATATCACAAATGACTGTATATCAGTTTGTTAGGTATTTATTTGAAAAATACTATTTGTGGATAACGTTCTTCTAATGAGGCCGAAAGAAAAAATGTGTTTTTTTATTAGCAAATTGTACAGGAATATAAAGACCAACCAGCGAATGTTCACAGGTATAGGATATGTTTGGGAATGTTAGGAAATTTCCGGGGTGCACTAGTTGTTAACGCTCTCGTTTTTTTGCGTTTTCCCAATATTGATCCATTTCCTCCAGCGTCATTTGCGCCAATGTTTTACCTGCTATTGCGGCAGCATCTTCCAAATATTGGAAACGTTGAATAAACTTGCGGTTGGTCCGCTCCAATGCATCTTCAGGATTGATATCAATAAACCTTGCATAATTGATAAGCGAAAAAAGGAGGTCTCCAAATTCAGCGGAGGCTTCTTCTTTGTTGATGGCTGACAAATCTGAGGCGTCATAGGCGGATTTGAATTCACCCATTTCCTCTTCTACTTTATCCCAGACCTGAGAAGCCTCATCCCAGTCGAAGCCGACACCACGGGCCTTCTCCTGAATGCGCATGGCTTTTATCAGTGCCGGAAGTGACTTAGGGACACCGCCTAGAACGGATTTCGTCTTGTTTCCCTTTTCTTGGAGTTTGATTTTTCCCAGTTCTGTTTTACCGCTTCTTCATCCTTGGCTTCTACGGTACCGTATATATGCGGGTGCCTGCGGATAAGCTTGGCATTGAGGTTTTCTATGACCGACCCAATATCGAAATCTCCCGTTTCTGATCCGATCTGAGAGTAAAAAACCAGATGCAGTAGAATATCTCCCAATTCATTTTTAATTTCTTGGTGATCGTTTTCCAGAATTGCGTCCGACAGCTCAAAGGTCTCCTCTATCGTAAGATGCCTTAGACTTTCAAGGGTTTGTTTCTTATCCCACGGGCACTTTTCGCGTAATTCTTCCATGATGTCGAGTAGATGCTCGAAAGCAGCCAAGGATTTACTTCTGTCTTTCTTTTGAGTCATGGATGTAGGGAAACTATAAAGTTTGTGATAACGTTTTAAAAGGAATGCGTAAATTTGTAGAAATTAATTTGATATGACAACTGTATATTTAACCTTAGCATTTGTAGCGTTGTTCTTCATCATGATGTCTGTCAGGCTCATTTTTTTAAAGAATGGCCAGTTTAAAGGCACCTGTGCTTCGCAAAACCCATACCTTAACAAAGACGGAGGTACGTGCGGATATTGCGGGAAAAAGGTTGATGATGGAAACGAATGCGGGAATCCGGATAACGAAGTCGACAAAGTCCTAGCGAAATTCAAATAATTTTCATTCTTCACTTACTTTTCTAACCAGCAACTAATCCATTTTCAGTGGCTTTAATCAAATCTATTTCTGGTATCAGAGGAACCATTGGAGGTAAAACGGGCGAAAGCCTCACTCCGGTGGATATTGTAAAATTTGCATCGGCTTTCGGGTCTTGGATCATAGAGAAGACTCAAAACCCCAAGATCGTGATTGGACGGGACGCTAGGATTTCTGGCAAGATGGTGTCACAGTTGATTTCCGCTACGTTGCAGGGCTTGGGCATTGACGTAATAGACTTGGGGCTAAGCACGACGCCTACCGTAGAGCTTGCTGTACCTCAGGAAAAGGCCGGTGGAGGCATTATTATTACGGCAAGCCATAACCCCATACAGTGGAACGCCCTCAAGCTTCTTCAGCAAGACGGGGAATTTATTTCCGATGCAGATGGGAAGGAGGTTCTGCAAAAAGCAGCTGATGAAGATTTTACTTTCGCTACTGTAAAAAAGCTAGGGAAATATACCCTTGTCGAAGACTATCTTGACCGGCATATTCAACACGTGCTGAATCTACAACTCGTAGATAGGGAGGCTATAGCCGCTAGGAACTTCAAGATCGTGGTTGATTGCGTTAATTCTAGCGGTGGTATCGTTGTTCCGAAGTTATTGAAGGCACTTGGTGTTCTTCAGGTAGAAGAGCTGTATTGCGAGCCGACCGGTAATTTTGCGCACAATCCGGAACCCCTACCCGAAAATTTGCGCGATATCGCCCTGAAACTTGAAAATGGAAATTTTGACTTGGGAATAGTAGTGGATCCCGATGTCGATAGACTCGCTTTTTTTAATGAAGACGGAAGCTTTTTCGGCGAGGAATACACGATCGTGGCAGTAGCCGATTATGTGCTCTCCCAAAAACCAGGCGATACTGTGTCGAACCTTAGCTCTACAAGAGCACTAAGAGATGTGACAGTAAAGCGTGGCTGCATGTATCATGCTTCGGCAGTAGGTGAGGTAAATGTCGTAAATAAAATGAAGGAAGTGCAAGCAGTAATCGGAGGAGAGGGAAATGGTGGTGTGATTTATCCCGAGTCACATTATGGCCGTGATGCATTGGTCGGTATAGGATTATTTTTGACCCACCTCGCCAAATCAGGAAAATCAGCCAGTAGATTGAGGGCATCTTATCCGAACTATCACATTTCGAAAAACAAAATAGAACTTACAGCAGGTATTGACGTGGACCGTATTTTGGATGCCATCAAGTTGAAATACCGTAAACACCCCATCAATGATATTGACGGGGTGAAAATTGAATTCGAAAATGAATGGGTGCACCTTCGTAAATCAAACACAGAGCCAATTATCCGAATCTATTCTGAATCCGAAACCTTGGCCACAGCTGAACATCTTGCCAACAAACTCATTTTGGATATAAAAGAGGTAATTGCCGAATCATTGTAAATCGGAGGATAGCTAATCGTAATGGAAGAGAGGAAGTCAGTGTATCTTGACAATGCTGCTACAACAGCAATTGATGACAGGGTGTTGGAGGTCATGATACCTTTCTTGCGCAATAGCTTTGGAAACCCCTCTTCAGTTCACACCCATGGGCGCGAGGTACGGGTGGCAATTGAAAAAGCAAGAAAATCTATTGCCAATATCCTACAGGTAAGCCCAGGGGAAATCTGCTTTACCTCAGGTGGAACCGAAGCAGATAACATGGCCATTACTGGCGCGGTTCAAACGTTTGGCGTCAAGCACCTCATAACCTCCCCAGTTGAGCACCATGCCGTATTGCATACTGCAGGGTACTGTGCTAAGAAAACTGGCATAGCAGTAAGCTACCTCGATGTCGACAACAAGGGCCAAATCAGTATAGATCAGCTGGAATCCCTGTTGAAAGCTACTCCACAAAGCATGGTATCCTTGATGCAGGGGAACAATGAGATCGGAAACATCATCGACCTTGAGAAGATAGGAGAACTTTGTCGGTCCTATGGCGCTTTTTTTCATTCCGATACGGTACAAACCATGGGGCATTATCCCCATGATTTAAACAAAATCCCGGTGGATGCAATTGTTGGTGCGGCCCACAAATTTCACGGGCCGAAGGGTGTGGGATTTCTTTTTGTTCGAAAGGATAAAAAAATCAACCCGTTGATCCACGGAGGATCTCAAGAGCGGAATATGCGGGGAGGAACTGAAAATGTCTACGGAATCATCGGAATGGCCAAAGCACTTGAGTTAGCTTACCATGAAATGGATTCACATGCAGCCCAAATTGGTAGGATCAAGCGTTATTTCATGGATCAACTTACGGAGAGATTACCCGGTGTTAGTTTCAATGGTAACTCGGCGGATTTTGACAATAGCCTTTATACCGTGCTCAATGTTAGCTTTCCGCCTTCAGAGGCAAATCAAGGCATGCTGTTGTTTAATTTGGATCTTTCGGGAATCTCTGTCTCAGGAGGTTCTGCCTGCAGTAGCGGGGCAACATTGGGTTCACACGTACTTCAGGCAATCAATAGCGACCCTACAAGGGAGGCAGTAAGGTTTTCATTTAGTCGGTTTACCACGAAAGAAGAAATAGACTACACGTTGAATACTATTTTGGGATTGTATCTTTAAAAGGGAAGTTTTGACAAATCTACGTTTCCTCCCGACAAGATGATTCCAACCTGTTTTCCCTGAAACTGATCGGGATATTTCAGTAAGGCAGCTAGGGGAACAGCGCAACTGGGTTCTACAATTATTTTCATCCGTTCATAGATTAGCCGCATGGCAGCGATGATTTCCGAATCGCTCACAGTAAGAATACCAGCGACGTAATCTTGAATAATCTCGAAATTCAACTTTCCGAGAGACGTTAAGAGCCCATCTGCGATGGAATTTGGGGTAAGGACAGGAAGGCGCGTCTTGGCGGTGAATGAGCGATAGGCATCATCCGCCCCCTCTGGTTCGCCTCCATATACTGAGGCATGAGGCCCCATATAATGTGTCGTCAGGGATGTTCCCGCTAGAAGCCCACCTCCGCCCACCGGTGCTATAATTGCATCAAAGTCATCCTTTTCGTCCCACATTTCAAGGGCACAGGTTGCTTGTCCCTCAATCACATTGAAGTCATCAAAAGGAGGAACAAAGGTTGCTCCGGTCCGAACTACTACCTCAGCAAGGGTAGATTCTCTGGACGCTAACGTAGGGGCACACAGCGTGATAATCCCCCCATATTCCAAGACAGCATTTTTCTTGATTTCAGGGGCAGTCGATGGCATTACAATGTATGCCGGGATACCCGCCTCGGCTGCAGCCCGTGCAAGTGCCGCCGCATGATTACCGCTTGAGTGGGTTGCCACCCCCTTTTCCCTGTTTTTAGCAGAAAGTTTCAGTACAGCGTTTGCGGCACCACGCGCCTTAAAAGCGCCTACTTTTTGAAAATTCTCACATTTGAAATATACCTGACATCCCGCCATCCTGTCAATGGTAGAACAGGTAAGTATCGGTGTCTTGTGAATCATATGTTTGATTCTTTCATGGGCTGACCGGATATCTTTCAGGCTGGGATAGTTGTGCTCACTCATCGTTAGGCTGGATTTTTAGCGTTTCCAAAGATAAATTTTCCTTTTTACTTGTACACCATGCGATTAAAAATCGGGCTTTTAAAATTTTGTTTTGAACCCTCGGCTTAAAATATTTTTTTATCTTGGCCAAAACATGATGACGATGGACCAAGCCCGTTTTGAAACGTCCTTTTTTCCGGTAATGGGAGAGAGGCTGGATTCAGCCAACAGTTTTGTGATAAATTTGAGCAAAGATAATGGCGTTTTAGCTAACCTTAATCTAACCGATAGTGCTGCCTTTAGCAGCTATGTGGATCGTTCAAGGGAAGAAGCGAATAAGCCCTATGCAATAGGAGGATACTTGGAGGATCGGATGATTTATACCCGGAGCCCTGTTTTTGCCATGGATTCTGCGCTTTTCCGTACCATCCATCTAGGAATAGATATATGGTCTTTGGCAGGGACGCTTGTTTTTTGTCCCTTAGATGGGACCGTCCATAGCCTGCAAGACAATGCGGGATTCGGCAATTATGGTCCGACGGTCATTGTGGAACATCAATTGCGGGGTCTTAGAATCTATTCGCTTTACGGCCATCTGGCAAAGTCGGATCTTATGGCACTTCGCCCCGGGAAATACCTGTCCGCGGGGGATGTAATTGGACGATTGGGAATTGATGAGGAAAACGGGAATTGGCCGGCCCATTTGCATTTTCAGTTGATCAACGATATGGAAGGACGAAGCGGCGACTATCCAGGTGTATGCGGCAGTACCGATTTGCCTTATTATGCCGCTAACTGTCCCGATCCGAATATATGGCTGAACTGTCCGCTATTGCGAAGCAGGCCATAGTAAATCTTTCTACTACCTAAACCAATTACCATGACCACATCAGAGCTTGCTGAGTTAATAACATTGCGAAGAGATTTGCATAGTTGGCCGGACTTATCCGGAGAAGAAGAGGCTACTTCTCAGCGGTTAAAGAAATTCTTTAAGCAACTACATCCTGATGAATGGGTTGAAAATCTTGGACCTCACGGGTTTGCCGTAATTTTTGAAGGAAAGGTAGCCGGACCTGTAACCCTTTTGCGGGCTGAGTTGGATGCGTTGCCAATTCGGGAAGATGATGCCAAGAGCTATATCAGTCAGAGACCGGGGGTTGCCCATCTATGCGGTCACGACGGGCACATGGCAATCCTTTGCGGAATTGGAATGATCCTTAGTAAAGAGCGACCGGCTACGGGAAGGGTTGTTCTTTTGTTCCAACCTGCCGAAGAGACCGGGGAAGGGGCCCAACAGGTATTGACATCTGAAAATTTCAAACGAATCATTCCAGATTTCGCATTTGCCCTCCATAATCTTCCGGGATACCGTAAAAACCAAATCGTATTGAAAAAGGGCCCCTTTACAGCGGCTTCGAAAGGAATGATTGTTACATTCTCGGGACGCACCAGCCATGCGGCGCATCCGGAAGACGGCAACAGCCCGGCCTTAGCTATGAGTAAGGCTATTGTGGGATTAGAAAATCTTCCAAGTTCCATTCAGGAATTTTCGATGATTACCGTGGTGCATGCCGTGTTGGGGGAGGTAGCTTTTGGTACGGCTCCGGGAGAAGCCGTTGTGATGGCAACTCTTAGAACATTCGATGACGTAGGGCTTGAGCGGCTTAGTACCTTAGCAACTACCTTCGTGGCGCTCATTGCCAATGAGAGCGGCCTTAAGGTCACGGTTTCCTTTCGGGATGACTTTAAAGCCGTAGTCAACGACGAAAAAGCGTGGGAGTATGTGAATCGGGCCGCAAAGGAAAACAAACTCAAAACGAAGAATATCCGCACGCCATTTCGTTGGTCAGAGGATTTCGGACACTTTTCGAGAGTTACCAAAACCGTCTTGTTTGGGATCGGGGCGGGACAGAGACATCCGCAGCTGCACGAAAGTAGCTATGATTTTCCGGATGATTTGATTCCCACCGGTATTAATATGTTTAAAAAGATCCTTCAGGATATTCATTATTGACAGAATCAGATGTTACATACCTCCTTTATTGAAATTGACAGAACTGCCTTTAAGAAGAACCTTCAGTTTATCCGGAAGCAAGTAGGGGAACACCCGGTTATTTCGTCGGTCGTAAAGGGCAATGCCTACGGTCACGGTATAGAACAAATGGTAGGCATAGCTGAAAATTATGGGATACGGCATTTCAGCACCTTTAGTACCGATGAAGCCTTTCGGGTCTTCAACACGTCCACCAAGAAGAGTCAGATTATGATAATGGGCATGATCGATGACGAATCACTGCCATGGATCATCGACAATGGCATAGGGTTTTATGTGTTTGATTTTGATAGGCTTAGTGCAGCTGTAAAGGTTGCCAAGCAACTCGGAAAAAGGGCAAGAATACACGTAGAAATAGAGACTGGATTCCACCGGACAGGGTTTGAATGGGAAGAGCGGGAAGACCTGCTCGCGGCAATTGAACAGAATAAGGGCTGCCTTGAATTACAGGGTCTATGTACGCATTATGCCGGTGCGGAAAGTGTCGCCAACTATGTGCGTGTAAAGGCTCAAATTGCCAACTATCTGGAGTACAAGAAGTGGTTTAATGAACATGGAATCTCCTTTCGATGCTATCATTCCGCCTGTTCGGCAGCATCACTAAGTTACCCTGAGACGATCATGGATATGGTACGAATCGGCATTGCGTTGTATGGTTTTTGGCCCAGCCAAGAAACCTATATGGCCAATTTTAAGCAACTCGATGCGGATATGAAAAATCCACTCAAGCGGCTGATAAGCTGGAAGAGCTGCATCATGAGTATCAAGAACGTAAAAATGGGCAGTTTTATCGGCTATGGAAACAGCTACATGGCTCCCCGCAACTTGACCATTGCCCTGATCCCGATTGGATATTGCCATGGATTCAGCCGAAACCTTAGCAATCTTGGTAAGGTGTTGATTCACGGCAAGATTCTTCCCGTAGTCGGAACGGTTACAATGAACGCCATCTCAGTGGATATTACGGATTTGTCGAAGCCAAAGAAAGGGGATGAAGTCGTAATTATCGGCAAGCAGAAGAATAACGAAATCACGGTCGCTTCCTTTAGTGAGTCTATTCAACAGGTGAATTACGAATTACTTACGCGATTGCCTGCTGATATTCCAAGGAAAGTAAAACCCTAGTCAAGCTTCTCGCGGAAACTTTTTTCGCAGGATCAACACATTAGAACGGTTTTTGCGATTTTTAATTCAAATGCAACGCATGCTATGCTTAAAGATATGAACCGATGTTCCACTGTGCCCATATCTAGCGTCATAAACAAACCTTTAATTCAATTGTTATGCTACTCAAAATTAAACCAATCGTTCTTTTGCTAATGCTTTCCCTGATGTCACTTTTAGGCTGTGAAAATGAGCCTATAGAGCTTTCTGATTATACGTGGAGGGCAACAAGCGTTGCTGGATCTGCTGCCAGTAAGGAAAAATTAGCAAATCTCACCCTAGAATTTAAAGAAGATCAAGAAATTACCGGTTTTTCCGGCTGTAATGACTACAGGGGAGGAGCGACCTATAACCGGCAGCAAATAAAGTTTTCCACCCTTTATACAGATAATATGCCTTGCGAAGACGAAGCCCTTGAGAAAAGGTTCCTAGAGAATCTAGAGAGCGCATCCACGTATACTTATCAGGCTAATAAACTCGCTATTCACGATGCTTCTGGAAATATCGTCGTGGAAATGGAACAAATGTAGTTTTTGTCACGCTTGGGCAGGTGCTGAAAAATAATGTCTTCCTAATCAGAATTCCTTTAGTAGGTATTAGTTGAAGATAATCGTCCTGTTTCCCACTACTTGCACTTTGTGCGCAAGATGGTATTTTATAGCCCTGGATAGTACGACTTTCTCCACATCCTGCCCCATTTGAACCATTTCCTCTACGGTATTTTGATGCCTGACGCGGGCTACATCCTGTTCGATAATCGGTCCTGCGTCAAGTTCTTCAGTGACATAATGGGCGGTGGCGCCGATAATTTTTACGCCACGCTTATAGGCTGCATGGTATGGTTTTGCACCTACAAAGGCTGGCAGAAACGAGTGATGTATATTGATGATTCGGTTAGGAAAGTGGCGTATAAAATCCCCGCTCAAGATCTGCATGTACCTAGCGAGGACAATAAAGTCGACTTGGTGTTCCTGAAGTAGATCTAGCTGTTGCTTTTCCCGAAGGGCCTTTGTTTCTTTCGTAATCGGTAAAAAATGGAAAGGAATACCAAATCCTTTTACTACCCGCTTTAGGTCAGGGTGGTTGGAGATAATTAACGGAATCTCAACCTGAAACTGACCAGAATAATACCTACTTAGGATGTCAAATAGGCAATGGGATAATTTGGAGACAAAAAGTGCCATCCTTGGTTTAGGCTCATTAAATTTGAGGGTGCATTTCATGCCAAACTTCTCGCCTACCTCCCGTTGAAAGGTTTCCAAAATGTGGTCTTGCGGGATGTCAAAACTTTCAAGTTCCCAGGCTGCACGCATAAAGAAGTCGCCGATTTCGGCATCAATATGTTGGTCAACCTCAATGATGTTGCCGGAATAGCGATGTAAAAAATCAGACACGGCGGCAACAATCCCCTTTTCGTCTTTACATTGTATGATTAAAATAGCTGTTTGCATGCGTTAATGAAGGTTTATTGATACGGAAGAAGCAAGGTTCAACTAAGCAGAGCGGTAATATCCTCGCTGTTTAGGCTCTTGATGAAGCTTTCTTCCGAACTGACCAGTTCTCCTGCTAGCGCCATCTTTCGCTCCTGAAGCGCCATGATTTTTTCCTCCACAGTGTCCCTGCTGATAAATTTGTAGATAATGACTTTATTTTCTTGGCCAATTCTGTGGGCACGGTCTATCGCCTGTGCTTCTATGGCGGGATTCCACCACGGATCCAGAAGAAAAACATATTCTGCTTTTGTGAGATTGAGCCCTACTCCACCTGCTTTCAGGGAAATCAAAAAAACTTTTACCTCATCATTCTGTTGAAAAGCCTCTACTTCTGCCTGTCGGTTTTTGGTGGCACCATCTAGATAGGCGTAGTTAATCCCTTCCCGTTCCAATACTTGTCGGACAAGGGTTAGGTGCTTTACAAATTGGCTAAATATCAATACTTTATGCCCTTCACTTGCCGTAGAAGAGATCATGTGGGTGATGTCTTCCAGTTTGCCAGAATCTCCGATGTACCCTTCATCGGTTAACTTTGGGTGATTGGCTATTTGCCGAAGTTGGGTAAGTCCCCTAAGTAGGGTAAAGGACCTCCGTGACATGCCTGGCATCGAAAACTCGCTGACGATTTTCTCCCTATAGTGATCTTTAACTTGGTTATAAATTTTTGCCTGATCATCGGTCATCGTTGAGTACTTGACATTGACCACCTTTTCTGGGAGATCGGTAGCAACTTGGCTTTTTAACCTTCTCAATATAAAGGGCTTGATCATGGCATGAAGCTTTATCACCTTAGCAGTGTCCCCCTTTTTCTCAATGGGAAGTAAAAATTGCCGCTTGAACGACCCCCTACTTCCTAGGAGGCCGGTATTGACGAAGTTCATCTGAGACCACAAATCCATCGTTCCGTTTTCCACAGGAGTGCCTGTGAGGATCAGGCGGTGTTTACTGGACAACTGCATTACAGCCTTAGCGATAATGCTTTCAGGATTTTTTATCGCTTGTGATTCATCTAGGATCACGTAATTAAAAAAGAAGGAACCGATGATATCAATATCCAACCTTGTGATGCCATAGGAAGTGAGCACCAAGTCGTATTTTTCAAACTGCGAACTGTCCTTCAACCGTTGACTACCTGTGTACACCAAGATTTTCAGCTCGGGAGTGAATTTTCTGGCTTCTAATTCCCAGTTATATATCAGGGAGGTGGGCATTACCAATAGGGAAGTGGCGCCCCCAGTTTTTTCTTGTTCGAAAGCAAGTAGTGCGAGCGTCTGCACTGTCTTGCCCAATCCCATATCGTCAGCCAGACATCCTCCAAAATTGTATTCATTAAGAAATCTAAGCCAGTTGTAGCCGGCTTTTTGATACGGGCGAAGACTGCCCATGAAGTTGGCCGGTAAAGGATAATCTTCGAAGGAGGAGAAGTCCTTTAACTTAGCAAGTCTACGGCTCATCGAAAGCTTGACCAAGTTTCCCTTTTGAAGCTCTTGCGCAAGGGCGATATGGTGTTTTTTAAGCTTTAATTTACCCTCCTGTTGGTCTTCCATAAACGAAAAAATCTCCCCGTAATTCACAAACCATGACTTTGGGATGATGGCAATTTCTTTGTTAGGAAGTTCGATTTCCGTTTTACCCTGCAGCAGCATTTTGCGGAACTTAGCAAATGGTATCTCGTAATCTCCAAACGTTACCACCGCTTCGATATCAAACCAGTCGATTTTTTCCGATATATTGATGCTGATCTTGGTCGTCCCAATGAAATACCGCTTCGATTTGTCGGGATTGGACTGTACAATCTCTATCCCCTGTTCGTCCATTTCCTGCTTGTGATCGATGATCCAATCATACGCAAGTCGTTTTTGAATCGACACCTTTCCATTGCGAAAGGAGATATCCCGCATTTTGAAAAACGTGGCAATTTCCTGTTCCTTTTTCAGGTCTCGGATCACCTTGTGGAACACATATTCGTCCCCGTTCTTTTCAAGTTCTACATTGGTCGGTGTGATCTGATCTGATCGAAACGAATACGCACCGTATTTGAAACGGAGATCAAAAACCATTTTTTCCTCTTGCTCTATATCCAGTTTTTCACCGTACAGGTTTGTGGTGGGATTTCCTGGAAGGTCACTTAAAATCAGTTGAGGTTGTGGCTGTGAACGTTCAACATGTATGTCAAAGCCCTTTGCAAAAACATCAAAAGAAGCTACTAATTGCGTGACGAATTTCTGGTAATAAGATTCTTCAACTTTCCGGGGTACGACGATAAACTTCTTGTTTAGAAAAGGAAGCAGTTTCTTTCCGTCAACGTCTTTTTCAAAGTTGTACAACCTATTATCTACGACCAGCCATGCTGGTTCTTTACAGACCAGGTAGCTCCCCTTGTACTGCCACTCCAGTTTTTCATCGCGGTACTTGAGCGTTGGGAAATAGTGTGTATTTTCTTCATTTCTTCGAAAGTGAAATAAGACAGACGCTTTTTCAGGCATAATCTCTATCTCCTTCCAGGTGGGATTGCCGTCGTTTCCCGTTTCAAAGAGGCGTTTTCCTTTTATTTGAGATAAAATCTTCGCTCGGGTCAGTTCTAGTCTGTGATCAATAAGTTTTTGGGTCTCCTTACTTGCCGGGCTGTTTTGCTGGTCATCATAGATTTTCCGCAAGAAGTCTTTGGCTTTGGTGTTTTTGGTATTAAATTTTTTAACGATAGCTTCCTGCTGCATGCTATCCATTAATTTGATCAGCTCGAAATCCAAATCATCCATTTCAGAGGCAAATTCAGCTGCGTTTTGGAAGGATATGTTCTGATAGGCATAGGAAAGCCTACCTTTTTCATCTAACTGTACGGCATAGGATTCAAAAAGCAGCCCTAGAAATTCATGATTGAATAGGGCGTATATAATCTTAAATGGCTTTTCAGCTGAAACTTTCATGGAGATGGGTCATTTCTGTTGGACTCCCAAAATAATTGCCATATTCGGAGTTCCGCTAGCTCGCAAATTACAACATAAATTAAAAATACGTACGTCTCCAGCGTTTTTTCGATCAAAGATGTTCTACCGTCTTTACGCGTGATGCTATGAGTGCGGGACGGTAGGCGGCAAAAAATGTAATTAAGATTACACTCATGCTCGTATACAAAAAATCCGATGCCTGCATCTTAACGGGATAACTCTCTACTATGGACGAGGTGACTCCAAGCGAAACAAGCCCGTAACGATCTTGTAGCCAACAGGCAACAAAGCCTACCACCAATCCGACTGTAGCGCCTGAAAGCGCAATTATTGCCCCTTCCTTCATGTAGATAGACCGTATCAGGCGGCGGGTGGCCCCCAATGCAAAGAGCACCGCAATGTCCTTTTTTTTCTCGATCGCAAGCATACTAAGTGAGAAAAAAATATTGAACGACGCTACTGCCAGAATGAAGGTAAGGGTCAAAAACACAAACAATTTTTCAAGCCGGATGGTCATCAACAGACTGGCATGTTGCTCATCGGTGTCTTTCACCAAGAAGCCGTCTCCCAATAAGTTCCGTAAGTCGTTCTTTACTTTTTTTATGGCATATCCATCTGCTACCTTTATTTCCAAGGCAGTTCTTTTATTGCCGTAATTCAACAATCTGCTGGCAAAATCCAGCGGGACAATGATATATTCATCATCAAATTGTTTTTCGATGCTAAAGGTACCGACGGGCTTGATAATCTCACGGTTATACATACTGCTAGGATCAATACTTCCGGAGCGTGGGGCTTTGGGATAATATACCTGTAAGAAATTCTGCTCGTTATCTAGATCTACAAGAAGAAAGTAGGAGACGCCCAAGCCGATGATCGCATGGGGCTGCTTCTCTGTACCAAGGGACATATCCCCACTAAAAAATCCTTTAGAAAACCTTCCCTGTTCCAGAAAGTTGTCAGATACGCCTTTGATCGTCGCCACGAGTTGATTGTCCGCATAGCGGAAAAGCGCATTATCTTCGATGACCTCCGTAAGGACTTCTACACCCTCCGTTTGGCGGATGGATGCCAGCCATTCTTCCGTCACTTCAAACGATTTACCCAAGGCAGGCTCCACCTTTAACTCGGCATCAAAAGAAGCATAAAGACCTTTAATAAGGTCTTCCAACCCGTTGAAAACGGAAAGGACAATGACCAATGCCATCGTCCCGACGGCAACGCCAATCATGGAAATCCGGGAGAGTACGGTAATAAAGTTTCGCTTTTTTTTGCTGCGAAAGTACCTGGAGGCTATGAAAAATGAGAGGTTCAATGGAGATCGCGTATGATGGGTTAGTTGTCTTTATCTTCGTCTTCGTCGTCAGTAGACTCAGGGATATCCAATTGAGAGATAATCCCATCCATGTGTTGGGCATAGGCGGCGGATTCATCTAAGAAAAAGGCCAGTTCTGGGATTATGCGGACAGATTTTCCGATCCGCTGGCCCAAATTCCGACGAATGGTCTTTTTTGCGTCATTTACCTTTGTGAAAAGCTCTTGGGGATTACCTCCCAAAAAGCTTAAGTTTACTTTTGCAAGCCCCAAATCTGGACTCATCAATACTCTCGTTACCGTCACCATGGTGTTTCCAATAAGCGACCGGGATTCCCTTTGGAAAATATCTCCCAGTTCTTTTTGGATTAGTTTTGAATATTTCTGCTGTCTTTGACTCTCCATAATAATAAAGTTAGGACAAATTTAGTGAATTATACGGGTATAGGTTAATTTCGTCTCTTTCAATTAAACGAATTAGCCCTCTTGTTACGGTTTTTCAAAGTAAATGACCCGTTACGGTTACTAGGAATACTTCTCTTTGTAGTACTTCTTAGGCTTCCTTATCTGTGGCTAGACCTGCCGGTACTTCAACCTGAGATGATATGGATGCTTATCGGGGAGCGAATGCACAATGGCTATGCCATGTACAGCGAGATTGTGGATGATACGGGGCCCTTTTCGGCACTGCTGTATTGGGCGATTTACGCTGTGTTTGGAAGGTCGTATTCAGCATTTCAGGTGGTAGCTTCACTTATCATCTTCTTTCAGGTGATCTACTTAAACTTTTTGTTCCTGCAGTTTAAATCCTATCAGGAAAGCAGCTATTTGCCAGCCATCGTAATGCTTGCCCTTTTTCACCTCTCTTATGATTTTTTGACGCTTTCCCCCAGTCTTATGGGCAATACCTTTATTTTACTAGCCTTTGGGCAGCTTTTTTCGCAGACCGCAATCAATAGGAGCTCCACGGAGTCAGTGCTTCTATTGGGCCTTTTTGGTGGAATCTCCCTTTGTTTTCATTTTCCACTGATTGTATTTTTTCCGGTGATGGTTATTTGTAGCCTGTTCATAAGTAGGTTGAATTTTCAACAGTTCCTGTTATCCGTTACGGCCTATTTTATCCCGTTTTCGCTTTATGCCCTATATGCTTTCTGGACGGATAGTTTCGGCGAGTTTTTCCGGGAATTTGTCCTGGCATCGAGAATGCTTACGCCCGTTTCACATACCTCCTACCAAGAACTTGTCACCTTGTTTTCGGTACCATTTCTGCTAAGTTTGGTAGGATTGGTGCTCACCTTTGGCTTGCGAAAAATGTACGTAAACCAACAGAAGCAGAGTCAGCTAATGATGCTTTACTTCTTGTGTTCCTGTAGCGTTGTCTTTTTGGCAAATAGGATCATCTCCTACCAGTTTCTAGGATTTATACCTGTATTCACCTACTTCATGGTGCACTTGTTTTGGAGTATCAAAAGCAAATACATTCAAACCGCAGTGTTCTACTGTTATTTGTTGATCATTCCTGCCTTGGGATATGCATGGGTATACCGGAAAATGGCGCAACCGAATGAATTGGCCACGTATGCAATCGTTGAACCCACGCATACAATCCCCCCAAGCGGGGCACCTATCCTAGTCCTGGGAGATGATCTGGGATACTATTTGGATGCAAGACCAGCTACTCCCTTTATTCATTATGGTTTAGCTAAGCAGTATCTACTTGACCTGAATGATTTTGGAAAGAAAACCAAGATTTTCTACCATTTTATGAACGAGCGCCCGGAATACATCATGGACCAGGAAGGCGTATTCGAATCCATACTACCCTATTTTCCTCAGTTAGCGCAACGGTATGAGCGGATTTCAGCGCATGTTTACCGGTTAAAAAGCAACACCTCGGATAGCGTAAAATCTCAATAACGCCTTCAATCCAGAACCATTCCGAATACCGATCCATTCGGGTAATAGGCAGCGCCACACCGAATGCTTGAACGCTGAAACGGACTTGAAAGAGAACAGCCAGCTTCTTACGCATGAAGCTGGCTGTTGTATATTTTACTGGGTTAGGGACTATCTTTTTACCTTTCGGGGTGATGGTATCAAATAGCCTACCCGTATTAACAAGGAATCTTATCTACACGTTGCGCATGCCGACCTCCTTCAAAATCTGTATTCAAAAAGGCCAAAACCATTTCAACAGCAAGATCGAAGTCAACAAACCTGGCCGGAATGGCGATAAGGTTCGCATTATTGTGTTTTCTGGACAGTTCGGCTAATGCTACGTTCCAGCAAAGCGCCGCGCGTATCCCCTGATGTTTATTTGCGGTGATAGCTACACCATTACCACTTCCGCAAATAACAATACCTCTGGATATTTCCCCTGATTCTACGCTATTGCAAAGAGGATGAATATAATCCGGATAGTCTACTGCTTCTCCTGTTTCCGGGCCGAAGTCCCTTAAGGTATACCCCTTGGCAGTTAAGGTTTTTATCAGCTTTTCCTTGTATTCAAATCCGGCATGATCTCCGCCTATAGCGATTGCATCAGTCATTGTATTTTCTTCTTAATTCGTCTTCGTCTTCTCTTTTCTTTTTTTCGAGTCTCTTGGCAATGATAATTCCAATCTCGTACAATACCAGTATGGGCATGGCAATCAATAGCTGGCTAATCACGTCAGGTGGCGTAATCAATGCAGATAATACTAAAATGGCCACAATGGCATGTCTACGATAAGTTTTGAGCATCCCTGAAGTCACCAATCCCGCACGTGACAGAAAATAAATCACTACCGGAAGCTGGAACATCACAGCCGAAGCCAAAACAAGCATCGAAAGCGTAGAAATATACGAGGTAATGTCAAACTCATTTGCTATGGAGGGGTCCAATTGGTAGTTTGACAGGAAATTTATCGATAGTGGGGCCAGTATATAGTATCCAAAACTCGCACCCATGAAAAAGAGCAAGCTCACAAAAAAGACCGCGCCGCGGGCAGCATTACGCTCTTTGTCATACAGTCCAGGAGCAATAAATCGCCAAACCTCCCAAAAAACATAGGGAAACGCAGCAATTAAACCAACGACAAGACTCGACGTGATATGCATGGAGAATTGCCCGGTCATCTGCCGGCTTTGTATGATGAAGGGAAGTTCCTGAATACAGAGTGCAGGGATTGACAAGGCCTCTGATATCCGGCAAAGGGTTGTGTATGTAATGAAATCTACCTTCGAAGGGCCAAGGATTACGGTACCAAACACAAAACCTTTTGAAAGAAAGGCCAACACCATGAATACCAGTATAGCCGAAATAGACCGGAGTAAGTGCCAACGTAGTTGCTCCAAATGATCAAGGAACGACATACCGTCCTCTTCCTCTTCGTCTTTATATTGATCTAGTGCCACTTATTTTGTTGGTTTTTTTAATACAATGGGAATTGAATCATCCACTCATTTACTTCATTTTTGATGGCACGAAGCTGCTCCTCGTTGTCATGGTTCTGAAGCGAGCGATCGATAAGCGCTACAATCTTGATCATGTCTGATTCGACCAACCCGCGGGTTGTTATTGCTGCCGTCCCTACGCGCATCCCGGAAGTTACAAAGGGTGAACGGGTGTCGAAAGGTACCATATTTTTGTTAATGGTGATATCCACCTTCCCTAAAGTTTCTTCTGCAATTTTACCACTAAGATCTTTGTTTCTTAAGTCTATCAACATCAGATGGTTGTCTGTACCTCCCGAGATGATTTGATATCCTTTCTCCACAAACGCATCGGCCAT
>WGNT01000070.1 GCA_016124425.1 Cytophagales bacterium | reverse complement strand
TACCCAAGTTCACTTCTGGCTGGCCAAACTTGGCATTACTAGTGGCTATACGCATATGGCAGGCAATCGCTAACTCACAGCCTCCTCCCAACGCGTATCCGTTTATCACTGCAATGACAGGTTTGTGACAGGATTCAATATTCTGAAAAACTTCCTGTCCAAATTCCGCGAATTTGCGGGCATTCACCTCATTCAATTCAGAGATTTCGTTAATGTCAGCACCTGCAACGAAAGCTTTTTCACCCTTACCCGTCAAAATTACTCCCCTGATGGACTTGTTGTCATTGACCTCGTTAAAGATATTGTTGAGTTCTTCCAGAATCTTAAAATTTAAAGCATTCAGCTTAGGTTCTCTATTTATGGTTAAATAAAGTATTCCATCCTTGGATTCCGAAAGAATATGTTTTTGTTCAGCCATGCTTTTTATCGGTGTTGGATTTCAAATATACGTCTATGGCTTTCAAAGACAAAAGAATCCTCTAAAAAACATGAAGTATGAAGTAGCCATACGACCTAGCCAAAAGCAGATAATTGTGGCTGAATTATAGATAATTAGGAAGCGTCTTTTTCTAAGTCATTTAATACAGTTGACATAAAAATACAGTTATCCTCCTGTGATTACTAAAAAGTAACCTGTTACTTACGAGCTTTTGGATCTTGGATTGGGTTACTATGACTATTGAAGGTCAGTTCTCGTAAAATATTTCTATTTTAGCATATTGAATTTTGAAAACATAACCAACTACGAACCTATGATGTCAAAAAGAAAAATAACCGTAGCCTACGGAGACGGTATTGGCCCTGAGATAATGAATGCGACTTTGGCCATATTGGATGCAGCGGGCGCACAGATAGAACCAGATATTATTGAAATCGGGGAGCAAGTGTATTACAAGGGAATCAGTTCTGGAATAGAACCAAGAGCATGGGACTCCTTAAGGGAAACCAAAGTATTTCTTAAAGCACCAATTACTACTCCGCAAGGCGGAGGATTTAAAAGTCTTAACGTGACGACTCGAAAGACATTGGGCTTGTATGCCAATGTCCGTCCCTGTAGGGCCTATTCTCCCTGTGTCAAAACCCACTACCCCAAAACCGACCTCGTCATTATTCGCGAAAATGAAGAAGACCTTTACGCGGGCATAGAGCACAGGCAGACAGATGAAGTGTATCAGTGCCTCAAACTGATATCGAGACCGGGAAGCGAAAAGATCATTCGGTATGCCTTTGAATACGCCAAAAAATACAACCGGAAGAAAGTTACATGCATGACTAAGGACAATATTATGAAATTAGCCGATGGCCTCTTTCATACTGTCTTTAATGAAGTTGCTACCGAGTACCCTGAGATAGAAACAGATCATAAGATTATCGATATAGGAACGGCGCTAATCGCCGAACGGCCTGAGATTTTTGACGTGATAGTTACGCTAAACCTGTATGGGGATATCATCTCTGATGTGGCAGCCCAGGTTACAGGTTCCGTCGGGCTCGGCGGTTCTTCAAACATCGGCGAAGAAGTAGCCATGTTTGAAGCCATTCACGGGTCCGCTCCTGATATAGCCGGCAAGGATTTGGCTAACCCATCTGGATTGCTAAATGGCGCGATTATGATGTTGGTCCATATAGGTCAACCTGAGGTAGCGGAAAGAGTGGCGAACGCTTGGATGAAGACGCTTGAAGACGGTATTCATACTAGTGATATCTATCAGGAATCCATTTCCAAAATGCGCGTGGGAACTCAGGAATTTGCGAGAGAGGTAATAAAAAGGCTCGGTCAAGTTCCACAAAGCATGAAACCTGCTTCTTTTGCCAAAGGTGGTGAAGAAGGTAGCGGGAAAATGAAACTTATCAAACGTACTCCGGCGAAAAAGGTGATGATTGGTGTAGATGTCTTCATCGACTGGAGCGACGCAGAAAGAGATGCCAATGTCATCGGTGAGCGGCTTCGTCAAGTGAATGCCGATGGGCTGAAAATGCAGCTAATCACCAATAGGGGAGTAAAAGTATATCCCGACGGGATGAGGGAGACCTTCTGTTCAGATCATTGGCGCGTACGCTTCTTCAACGCAGAAGAATCGGCAATCACGCCCGATCAAACGATTGAAGTACTTAGGCAAATAAAGACCTTAGGATTTGATTTTATCAAGACGGAAAATTTATACACCTTTGATGGAGTGAGGGGATTTTCTTTGGCCCAAGGAGAATAAAATCCACCCCGTTCTGAGCTAAGCAGCCAAAGGGTGAACTGTTTCACCAAGGAACACCTATCCTTAATCCATGTACACACGCAAAAGAGTTCTTATCATTACCTACTATTGGCCGCCCAGTGCAGGATCTGGGGTACAGCGTTGGGTTAAGTTTTCAAAGTACCTTCCCGGGTTTGGATGGGAGCCTGTTATATTCACGCCGGAGAACCCCGACTTTGACCTCAAGGATCCACTAATGGCAAAGGAGGTTTCCGTGGATACTGAGGTGTTAAAGTTTCCCATATGGGAACCCTTTCAGCTACTCAGGATGCTAAAAAAGGAACCCCTAAAAGATCCTGCGATAATTCTGGAGACGGACAGGAAGAACTTATTGGATAAGGCTGCAATATGGTTGAGGGCCAATGCAATCATACCCGATCCGAGGATATATTGGGTGAAGCCCTCCGTAAAGTTTTTAGGTCAGCTCGTTGATTCTAACGATTTTCAGGCCGTGATTACCACTGGTCCTCCCCACAGCCTGCACCTAATTGGAAGGGCGCTAAGGCGGAATTACGGCATTCCATGGCTGGCCGACTTCAGGGATCCATGGTCTATGTGGGAGTTTTTGGATACCCTTCCGATGACTAGCTGGGCGAGGCGTAAACACCGTCAGCTGGAAGCTTCCGTATTTGAAGAAGCAGATGCCTTAGTAACCATTTCTCCGACATTTCAACAGGAAATGGAGCAACTCTCAGGCCGGACGGTACAATTGATTACCAACGGCTTTGATCCGCAGGATTTGCCTGAAGGATTTGACCAACATCCACCCACTTCTGAAACCCTTCAGGTAGTTTACACAGGCGTAATAGATGCCATACGCAATCCTTTGCCCTTTTTAAAGGCATTGAAATCAGTGTTTGAACAGGTCGATCGGGGTGTTCAGCTGACTTTCGTAGGGAGGGTCAGCCAGCAGCTGAGGCAGGTGGTAGATGAGGATTCATGGTTTTCCAAACACGTTGTATTTGCAGGGTATGTTCCTCATTCTGCTGTTTTCGAGTACTATGCCAAAGCCAGCCTCCTTTTACTTATACTTACAAACACTAAAAACGCAAAGGGCAATATTCCCGGTAAAGTATTTGAATACATCGCAACTGGCAGAAGAATCATCGCGCTAGGAGATCCGGAGGGTGATACTGCCCAAATCCTCCGAAAGGCCGGCGCTGGGGATGTTTTCCGACATGAAGATGTAGAGGGAGTTTCGGCATTTCTTGAAAATTTTCAGTTCCATGGAGATATCGGAGATTATCAGGTGGCAGGTAAATACGATCGAAAAAACCTCACCGGGAAATTGGCCAATGTGCTTAATGAGATTTCAGCTGGCAGGCATCCTGAACCCTAAGTGCCTGAAAAGAAATTATCCGCCTTCTCCCGGAGCCATTGCTCTGCATGGGGAGATACATTAAGCGCCCAAGCACCAAAACTGTAGCATATCAGGAGGATGCCACTACGTACGACGACATCGAGCCACACTTGGGGCAGTACGGGTAGCATGAAGTTTACCGTACCCCAGCTTAGTACTCCCAATAGCACAATTTTTGCTATTCCCCATGTGAAAGGGTCAAAGCCTAGCTTTATTTTTACATAGATGTACTTGATGAAATTGTATAAAAACATGGCAAGAAGTGAAGCCAATGCGGCGCCTTCTATGCCAAGTAGCGGGATCAAGATCAGGTTCAGCAAGATAACTGCAACACACATGATCAAGGTAGCCGTGATGTTAAACAGATAGAATCTAGAGAATACAATGATCTCTCCGTTAACCGAAAAAATTACGTCAGATAATTTTCCTAAACCGATAAGAAGCACCACCCATTTTCCTGTAGCATAAATTTCCCTGTTCGGGACGAAATGGTATAATGAATCAATATTTACCCAGATTAACAAAAATATGAGCAAGCAGACGAGAAACTGATGTACGGCAATTTTCTTATAAAGTAAATCGATATCCTTAAGGAGATTAGCGGCAAATTTTTCGGCAATAACAGGCATTGCAACCTGGGAGATTGCCCTTCGGGGCATTTCGATCACTACCGCAATAGAAAACCCTATGGTGTAAATGGCGTTGGCGTCCAATCCAATCATCGAACTGACCATAAGGGAATCGATTTTCATGATCAACAAGGCTCCTGCGGTGCCTAACAACGTAATCAAGCTGTATGTTAAAAACGATGACGTGATGGGTTTTTCTAGTTGTCCGAGGTGGAGCGACACATTAAAAATCCGAATATGAAGCATATAGCCAACCATTGTCAGCAAGGTCGTAAAGTACACCCCAGACAATCCCCACATGAGGGCCCCGAATGGGTACAGCTCGAAGTAAAACCCAAACACGAGCAACGTAACTAGAAGTCGAAGAAAGACGTCCCGGAAAAAAGATGGAATCGCAATTTTCAAATAGGATCTGCTATAGGCATCTAAGATGGTGTTGAAGACGGAAAAAAGGGTGATCAGTAAGGCAACCGAAAGGAAGTTGTTTACCTCTGGGGCATTTCTTATAAAAATGTTGGTTACCTGATCCTTAAAAAGTAAAAAACAAGAAGCAATCAGTATAAACCCTCCTAGTCCTATGAATAGTGAGAAAGTGAAAAAAGGCGCCTTATTACCGCTTATCTGCGGGAAAAAGCGCGTAATCCCATTGCCAATTCCCAGCTGTGCAAATGGGACTAATAGTATAGCCATATCCTGTATTGTTTTAAATAGGCCAATTTGCTCGGGTTTCAATACGTAGGGAAGCAGCCAAAGCATATTGAAATAGCCAATTACTACGCCTATGTAGGCGAAGAGTGTGGTTAGGAGACTTTGTTTGGCAAATTTACTCAAGATATAAAGGTTTGGGAAGGAGGTAGCTGATTATCATTTATCAGAGTCGTAGGCTGTAATTTCTCGAGGGTATTACAAAGCAAAATTACATTCCTTTAGTGTAAAGTTGCGGGTTTTTGAAAGACCATTCTAATAGTTGTCCAAATTTTAGTCAAGTTGTTTAAATTAACGGTAGTTTCATTAATATAAAAATCCGGCGGTTAGGAGCCTTAAAATGTGCCTGCTTCAGCACAAGGTACGCTTTACGTTTACTTCTTTCCCGAAGATCGCACGGCAGTAGATACATGCTAGTAATGTAAATCCTTTTTTCCCGCCGATCATACGACATGCGGCAAAATAACGTACATCTTTTCGCTTACTCATTCAGATGGAACAGCAAGTAGGTTACAAAATGCTGGAAGGGTAGCTCGATTTAGTTTTGTTAATCTCCCTCTAAGGCCTATGATAAAGAGCTTATAATTCATGGAAATCAATAAGTCCACGATTTCTTCCGGAGCATACCCCGCCGACAAGCAGCTTTCTTTGTTTATCTCAACGAGTAGTTTGGGCTTTAGGAAGGCCAAGGTGTGTTTTGCTCCCTTCAAAACGTGTAGCTCTGCCCCTTCGACGTCGATTTTCATCAGGCTGAGCTTTGTGATTTTCAACCGTTCGATTTCCAGATCCAACGTGGTAAGCGGTACTTCCCCGACGAGGCAGGCGTGATCCTTAGTAGGAAACAACGTATTGATGCCTTCATTTTTGCCAGGCTTGGTGTATAGTTTAAGTTTCCCGGGCTTGTCGGACAGGCCAATTTTTCGCAGTTGAATAGACGGGGATTTGGTTTCATTGAGGGCAATGTTTGCGGAAAGTTGACCAAAGAGGTCCTCGGACGGCTCATAGGCGACGATCAATCCCATTTTCCCGATTTTGCGGGCGGCCCATAGCGTATATTCACCCTGGTTAGCGCCGACATCGATAAATGTATCGCCTTTGTTAAGATTATCTTCCAATACGAATATGGGCGCCCAGTCATGAGCGCCCCGCCAATAAATTGCATTTCCCATTTGTTTTGACAGGTCAATCCTCAGCGTAACCGTTCGGAAACGTATTGTTTCCCATGTTTCACTGGTGTAGTTTTTTCCAAAGATGGATTTCAATAGTTGGACGACAAAATAGCCTCCGGGAAGAACAAAGAACTTTCTGGAAATCGATGCTGCAATTCTCTCTAACATACGGACTTAATTTGACGCTAAAAATAGATGGAGTTTTTTGCTCCTAATGGATAAAGTATAGGAGTCCGCCATGCGTTTTCTGATGGCTTCATGTAATTCTTCTGTAATGTTCATTTCAAGACATTGGTTGATAAGCGCCTGGAACGCTTTTACTTCTTTTTTTTCCAAAATGAAGCCCGACGTTCCAATTATCTGAGGTATGTGGTTGACATTTGACCCTATAGGGATGCACCCACACAGCATTGCTTCAACCAATGCGCATCCAAATCCCTCAAAGGATGATAACTGTAAATAGAAAGTACTAGATTGATACCAATTAAGCAGGTCTTTTGGGTTCAAGTTACCCAAGAACGTTACGTTTTCGGGCGTATTTTTTAGCTCAGTGGGTAAGCCCATCCCTGCGATATAAAAGTGGCAGTCACTAAACAGTGGAGCGGTGGCTACGATAAGGTCAGCTCCCTTTAACGCATATTGTCCCGAAGAAATCACTGCGAAAAAACGCCGCCTCACTCGGGTAGTGGTTGTGTTAATTTGCCAAAAATCAGCATCTAATCCATTATGGATAACATGATAGGGGGTCTTTAGTCCAGGAAAATGGTTGAGAATCCCTTGGTTTACGCTCGTAACAGCTGGATTAAATCCTAACTGGGTTGCTATAAGTGATTCACTTACAGGTAGTAGGCAGGTTGCCATTTCATAGGATCTTTTGCAAAAGTATCGCAAAAGAGGGATGCGTAAACTCCCATAGGAAAGCTCGGGAATCGAAGCACAGTCTGTACCGTGCAGAATTATGAAGACCTGCTTTCCATATATTTTTCCAAATAGCGTCGGAAAATATGACCAATACCCTCCAAAGCTTACTATAATGAATTTAGCAGAAAATGCAGCCACAAGTAAATGAAAAAATTGGCAACAAAGATAATACGGCGCGAAGATTTTCCTTTGCCACTGATGCTTATCTAGAAGGACGTTGTACCTTTCTTCCAGAATCTTAATATCGTTTAAAACAAACGATTGAAATGAAGGGGTAACGAACAGAATCTTTTCTTTTTTGACTTGTTTCATTCAGAAGTGGAGGCATTCGATATCTTTTGTTTCGGGGAATAGATCCAACGGAACAGGGCAAGTGAGAGTAGCAGTAAAATGAAGTATTGCATTCCAACCATCACCTTTGACGCCGTGTAGTAGGATTCAGGGTTAAACCTAAACTCGATTGTTGATCTTCCTTCGGGGACGACCAGTCCTCTTAGTGCATAGTTTACGCGTAAGATCTCTGTTTCAGATCCGTTGATATAAGCTTCCCATCCTTCTGGATAATAAATTTCTGAAAATACAGCTAGACCTGCATTATCTGCATCTACCTCATATACTAGCTTATTTGGCTGGTATAGGTCAAGTCGCAGCTCCCCGCTTCCCGTAGTGGGTAATGATGCTGCCTGTTCTGATTGGATCGTTGCAGCTTGTTTGGTGTCTATGGATACCAAGGTGCTCATTTCTTCTTCGTTTGACGACACAGGAATGATTTCTGAAGGAAACCAAGCAGGACCATTTGCTTCTGGGTTTGGAAATACGGCATTTTCAGCACCACCGGCAAGGATGTACTTCGTATTTAGCATGTTTAGTATGGTAAGGCTTTCGAAATCGAACGTTCCTTCCTGTGCTTTTTTGATAAACTCACTAAGTTCGGGAGAAATGGCATTTTCAATCAGATCTTGATACCTGCCCATCTTTGCGCCGTGATAGCCGCCAACACTATTGAAGCGGTAACTAGTACGTGCTTCATTAAACGGGTTTTGGATGTTCATTACCCTAAAATGCCCGCTGTCCTGCAAGATTTTTGTATCCGCTGGGCGGGCTGCGAAAAATTGTTCACTGGGATTGTAGGTAAAGCTCTCTGCGTTAAGATATCTCCGGTTAACGCCCCACAGATCAACGGTAATCAATCCTATCAATACCAAAAGAGATACGGTAGGTGTGATTTTTTTAAGTAGCGTAGCAAAGAGTATGGCAGCTGTTAGCGCGATGAAAATAAAGCTTCTAAGGGCATCTGAGAGCAACATATTTTTGCGGTCGGCACTTAATGCTTTTACGAGCCAGTCAGGATAGCCACTTTTGATAGTCGCGCCATATCCTAAGGACCCTGCAATTATAATCCCAGCAATCAATAATCCCACAGTCACCCCTGTAGCAATAAGAAATTGCTTTTTGGTAGGTTTTAGACTTTGCCGTTGGAGGAAATTTTCCAGACCAAGCGATCCAATAAAGGGGATTGCAAAGAGCGTTACACTTAGTGCCATCGAAACTGCTCTGAATTTCTTGTAGCCGGGCAAGTAATCAAAAAGGGTGTAATTAAATGCAGCAAAATTTTTACCCCATGAAAGTAGCAGGCCCAAAATCGCAATAATCAAAAAAGTATTTCGAAATCTGGCTGGTGCGAAAAACAAACCAAGTACAAATAGATAAATCATAATTGCGCCACCATAGATCGGGCCACCAGTTCCCGGTTGATCTCCCCAATAGGTAGGAGCATTACTTCGGAACTCATTGATTTGGGCAGCGTCAACGCCCTGGGCTCTAAGTGCTTTTTCTGTTTCTGAGTTTTCTGTGAGTTCTTGGGCACTTGCCCCTCCGTAAAAGTTTGGTATAAGCAAGGTAAACGTTTCAAACTTTCCCTGAGACCAGTTGAAGGCATAATCTTTATCCAATCCCGCTGAATTTGCCGATTCAGTCGTAAGATTTCTTTCTCCCCTGATAGAATACTTTCCGTATTCTAAAATCGACGTGAGCCTTGCCGCATTACCTAATACGCCTAAACACGCAGCTATTACTAATACGCCAACAATTTTGCCAAATTCTATTACATCATTATCCTTGACGAATCTGACCAATTGGCTTATCCCATATACAGCCACAATAATAAGCGTGTAGTAGGTGATCTGAAGATGGTTGAACTTCAGTTGTAGCAATACCGCGAATGCTGTAATCGATGCGCCAAGAATCTTTTTACCTGAAAAGCTCAAATGAATTCCCGCAATAATCAGGGGAATGAGACAAATCGCCCAAATTTTAGCGTTATGTCCCGCCTCAAGACTTAGAAGATTAAAGGTATTAAATGCAAAAGCAATTGCCCCGCCTGTTGAAATTTCCGGTCTGACGCCAAAACTAAGCAGCAATAAGTACATGCCGATCATTCCGAAAAACAATGCTCCCGTCGGATGGGGCAGTCCCAATGTTATCACTGCAAGGATGGTGTTTGTAATATCTCCTTTGGGGTTGCTATGAATCAAGTAGGTCGGCATCCCGCCAAACATGCGATCAGTCCACAACGCCTCCTCACCTGTGGCTTCCCGAAAGTCCAACACTTCCTTTGCAGAACCTTCCCATTGTAAGATGTCGGACTGAAAGATCATTTTGCCTTCAAAGACAATAGGAGAAAAGTACAACACCGTAATAAGGTAAAATAACAGAACACCTAGTAAGTGTGGAAGCGCTTGTTTGAAAGTAAAGGACATAAATCTATCGCTTGTTAACTGTGACGTGGACGGGGACGCAAATTAAAAAAATTATTGTCAATTCCTGTACCTTTTGAGAACTAGCGCCTTGGGGTATGCGTCATCTATGCCCCTAAAAGGACTTGTAATCGTTTCGATACTGTGTCTTGCTGCCCAAATAATATCCAAGCGAAATTTCGTGTGAATTGTTCCTAAAGTTACTTTGACTATTCAGGTTAAAATCATAAGCATATCCAAAACGTAGCATATCGGTAAGGAAAAGGTCCGCAAGCAAAACAACCGCATTACGCCTTCCTGTACGGGAGGCAGACGAAGCATTGTTTTTCCCAAAACTTGTCCGATAGGAAGTACCTAGCCAAAACTGATCCAAAAGCAGAATCATGGCATTGACATCGACACTGGTGGGGCCGCTGAAATCTTCTCTCACCAACACAGAGGGTTTGATGACGCTTTCCGCAGCGAGCGGTATGATGCCGCCTATTTGAAAGAAGTAGTGGTAGTTGTGGACAGCAAGCGACAAATCCCTATTTTCCAAGTTCCGTTGTCCCCAAAGATTGAATACGCTTACGCCAGAAAAAAAATTCTCCGTGTTAAAAAATAATCCGGCGTTCAGATTTGGGGTAAACATGTTGATTCGTCCAGTCGGAATAGTCATGTCCGAATCATCGTCAGGAGACAAAAGGTCCCCATCCAGTGAATATTCTGAGGCTCCCCCGCTAATGCCCAATCCTAAGAAGGCACCCTCACCTACAGTTATTCTATAGGAATAGGTCAATAAGGCTCCCTGAATCTTTGTTGCTCCAAGCCTGTCGGATATCAAGGAAGCACCAAACCCCATTCGCTCGTCAGGCGAGGCCATATCCGCGGTAATGCTAAAAGTCTCCGGTGCACCGGGGAACGCAGCGAATTGACTTCTATAGGTGGCCTGAATAAAAGGATCTACTTTAAATCCCGCATAAGCAGGGTTGATATGGAGGCTGTTGAACGTATATTGGCTGAACTGGGGGATTTGTTGCGCATTGACGTCATTAGCATCGACAAAGCATGTCCAGCATATTCCAAGGACAAAAATCCAACCCTTACTAAAAACAGTAGTTATTTGATTACCTGAATCCATCCTTTATATTGTTTTTCGGCAATGCCTGTTTTTTTACCTTTTACCTGATAGTAGTACGTCCCCGGATTTAGACCTTCCGCTCGCCAATCATTTTGATAGTCGGAGGATTCAAAAACCAAATCTCCCCATCTATTGAAAACTAACAGTTCAATTCTTTCAAATTTATTTTCAGCCCGTATTACAAACGTGTCATTTTTTCCGTCATTGTCGGGTTTGAAGACATTCGGAATGAAGAGAGGTGTTACTGTGATTTCTTCCCGACTGCTGTTATCGATAAGATTGGAATCTCTTTCGCTGCTCGTTATGAGTACTTCATTAGCTACCAGCCCTTCTTCAATAGCGATTACCTCAAGTGTGATAGTTAATGTTTCGCCTACCGGAAATGCCGTAATTTCCCATTGCAGCTCTGCGCCACTTTGACGAAATACAGGCGAAATGGACGGAGAGCTAGATTGAAAATCCGTAGTTTCAAAACGCAGCGAGTTTGACAGGACGTCTGTTATCACTACCTCGGTAGCATCGTCCAGCCCGTTGTTGGTGACAGTAATAATATATTCAAAGCTGTCGCCATCCTGAACGTTATCTACTAGCGAAACCTTTTCAATCTTTAAGTCAACCGATTTTGCACGTACGATCACAGGAGGACTGGAAACAGTTTCGTCAAAATCACCAACGGTCCCTCTTACCTGATTGATGAAGGTTCCATCTGAAATGGCCATTACTTCGACGACAAAATCCTGCGTTGACTCGGGTACAAAACCGTTTAGTTCCCAAGTCAACCCACTGTTGGATGGAGCGGGTGTTGCGGATAACAGCATAAAGCCAGTAGGTAGCAAATCTTCGAGTACAAATCCGTCAAGTACAAAAGGACTTTTGTTTGTAACCGAAATCGAAAAGCGAAGAATGTCGCCTACAATCGCGCGCTCGTTATCAACTGTCTTTACCATTTCAAGCTCTAAGGCTCCAACCCAAACCGAAATGGTGGCTGAGGCACAGTTTCCAGGTATATCTTTCTGGCAAATTTGATATTGAATCGCATAGGTGCCAGGGGGTGTATTCGGCTGAAGTACCAGATTCCCATCAGCATCCCACTCATGGGCTAGCGAAACCGAATTGCCGCCCTCGTCCTGTACTGAAAGAATAGTCGGTACCACTTCTTGTGGGGTTGCCGTGGTTCCTTTGAAAAGGTCGTTCTCTAGTACCGGTAGTTGGTTGGGTTCAAATCCCTTGATTGGACCGAAAGATTCACCGGTGGCTTCAATCGGAGCAACCTGTACAGTGATTAACACTTCCTCACTAATTGCCGTACCACAAGCCACGTCTTCAGTGGTTCGCCTGAAGTAAGTAGTTTCCAAGAGCCCATCAGGTTGATAATCGACAGCTACAGCTCCGGGAATGTTCTCCCACAATTGATTGTCTAAGGAGTACTGCCATTGGTAGCGGTAATCTCCTTTACCCCCCGACGGTGGCATTGCCCCCAGTTTTTCAGGGATTTCGAGTTGGAAAAGGGTCTCATTATTGCCGACAGCTACTTCCTGTAACTCCTCGTAGATGGTGACTGTAGTAGCGAATCGTAAAAATGACCTGCATTCATTGATGCGTTGCTCGGCAAAGTAGCGCGTGTTGTTACTCAACGCTACTGAAGGATTTAGCGGTGTACCTCCCATTGAGGACGTAAACCATGTAATGTTTTCACCGGTTGCTGACAAATCAGCAACCGTAGGGCTGGTTCCCGCACAAAACTCCTGAATACTGGATCCTGTGGGCGAAGCTACCCGTTCTCCCAAGTTTAAAGTAACTAATGTAGAATCCTTTCCTGTGCATAATCCTGTAATTTTATATCGGAAGAGGTATTCGCCGGCTTCCAGTCCTTCAGTGGACCAAATACTTCTATCAAGAGTTGCGTTACCAGATAGTTCTTCCCATTCGCCATAATCGTTAAAAGGCCCTTCTAAATAATCGAATAAATTAATCAGCTGGCCTTCGCATACGTCGGCGGTAGTTCCCGTCCCAGGTAGTGCCGATATGTTGTCCGGGTCGATTAAGATTTCCAGTGTCTCATTCAAACAACTGTTAGGATCTTCATGGGTCAGCTTCACGGAATAGCGTCCACTATGTATATTGATATTAAATGGATCAAACGTTAATGAAGATTCGGTACCGATTATATTTGTGGGATCATCGTCTCTATACCATTCGTAGTTAATGAAATCATATTCTGGGAGATAGAGTCTGCCGCTTTCTCCTTCACACAGGTTTTCGGGCGTAATTACGGGGAGGTTGTTCCCAAAGAGCTGAAGCGTAGTATTTGTTATGTTTCCGCAACGGTCCTGAATCTGGAACCTGTACCTTCCTCCTTCCAAATTTGAAAAGAGGGGGTTTTGTCCGTTATCTTGAGTAAAAGGCAGGCCGTTCTTGGCTACGATTCGATAGGATAGGGGCTCATATCCATCCGCATCAATATACACCTCATAAGATTCATCTTGGCAGGTATAAAAATTGGATGTTACCAACTGTGCCCGGCCAAAAAAGCTAAATGTATGTAGCGTTTCTATGCAAAAGGTAGAGGCGCTTTGTCCAGGAAGAATATCCGCCCCATTTTTCCATACTCGCGCGGATTTAACTACCCGAAGATCACCTGTATGTTTCAAGTTAAAGTTGTTTGCCTGATTGGAAAGCATGACCGCATTTGTATTGGTAAGCTCTTCGCCTTCGACATACCTGACTTCTGTTTCCGGATGTCCCCAGTCATCGGTCTCTGGAAAATACTTTTGCAATCCAAATCGTTTGTTCTGGTTGGCCGCTAAGTTGTCTATATGATCTAACTTTAAATTAAACGTTCCGCAATTTTCTTCTACTTCTACGATATTTGAAGTGATCACGGTAGATTCTATAGTTACATTAGAAACATGTTCCGTTCCACAGCTTGTTTTCACGGCAAAAACATAAGCCCCCTCCGGAAGATTGTTAAGATAAAATCTACGCCTATCGTTTACATTGATATTGGCGGAAAGATCGATAGGTGTGGATACGCCGTAGGCGGCTGGAGCTGAATTCAGCACAACCTCGGTCAACTGATAATCGAAATTTATCAGCTCCACGGACCCAAGCCCAATGCCGCAGCTTTTAAGGATGTTTGCAGATGGACGTCCTACGGACTGCACATGATCCACACTTATTCTGGCTTCATTGCCGCATGCATCGAATACAGAAAGGTCGTAGAATCCGTCGGGAAGCGGATTGGTCGGATCTCCAAAAAAAACATTATCCGCCGAAAACGGGCCAGGGTAGTCTGGATTAAATAGCTCCGGGGAAAATTGAGCCGGAAATTCGTGAAACGTAATGGTAAAAGGCGGAGAAAGATTGCGCGGTTTCACTGACAACCTTCTTTGACCGCAAGGCCCTGCACCCCACTTGAGGTCATCGGAAATACTGATTTTTTGGTTTATTGTATTATTTAAAGCAGTGGCTATATAGCCACAGTTGTCGGTGATAGATAAATCGTACGTATAAGTTTGGTCATGGTAAAACGGAAGGTCCACGAAGAATCGATTTTCCCTCATGTCCTCTTCCATTACAGCCACGGCTATTACATCCTGCGGAACATTATTAGGGTCATACACGGTAAAACTTACCTGAAGCGGAAATTCCAGCTCCGCGTTTAGCGCCCGAATACCGTGGCCAACGGTAATTTGATTGCAGGATGGAAGAAACGTTTCAAAAATCCTTAGAGAAGGGTCAATTTCTAAAACAGGACGAACAACTTGAAAATTCCTAGATAGTTTGTCCCCGCATATATCGGTAACACTAACGGTATAAGCCCCTTCGATCAAGTTTTCAAAAATCGGAGATAATTGCTGAGGGCGGTTTATAGGACCCGTTAGCTCGAAAGTCGCCGCTTCTCCTGTTTGAATGACTACTTCTAGCTTCCCGTCATCCTCTGCGCAGAGATTCTGGGATAGGAGACTAAAAATCAATCCATTATACTCTGAGGAGAGTGTGACTCTTTCCTCAAGTATAATGGAGGCGCCATTTAATTCACCTGAAAACCTGACGATGTAATCACCTTCTATAAGATTAGCAAACTGACCGGAGGAGTTACTTTGAAAGGGTGTCTGCGTATCGGGCAAAAGAAACAGGCGGAATAATTGCCCGGTTACCCCTTCGTTTTCAGATAATTCGACACCTAATGCTCCGTCCGCGCCACAGGTCACATTAGTGATAGACATAACAAGTTCTAGATCAGCTCCTTCTTGGGAATGACTATGCCCTGGGTTAATAAAGAAGAGTGCAGCGGCTGTCCAAAACAGGAGGGAATATTTTTTAAGATACCACGCCGATAGCTTCACGGTTATTTTTTTGGGTAAAGTTATATTCAAAGATTTCGATCATTTAAGTTTATTAATGAAGCTTTTTTTGCACGACTTTAGGACATAAAATCCTTGTAAAAAACGTTCACCAGTTGATAACATTTTTTAAAACGAACCTCGTATAAAGAAAATTGCTTTTCATCCTGTAAATTAAAAAAATAAAGTTAAAAAAAATCATTTTTCTCTATAAATTGTTCACTTTTAAACTAAAATTCCAATTGTACGTATTTGCTTGGACTTTCAGTGAAAGCCAGAGAAATCTCACACAGTGTTTTTTCAGTCTATCCTTGTAATTGAATTCGGGAGTAAGATAGCAACTACCGTAAATTAATCGCCAAGTATTGTAGAAAATTCACCATTTTCTAACGACTGTACAATGGCTTTTAGCAAATGAAGCACGAATCGGTCCTTTATTTTTGATTCAAGAAAGTTAGGTTCCTTTAGAGACTGCGAGCGTAAAAGCACTGTCATCACCTTTCCCAATGTTTCGGAATCTAGCCCATAAAGTTTGGTCGGCTGTATGTAATAGTTCTCTGCCTCGGGCCGCCAAGATTGCCAGTCAAAGAGCGGTACCAACTTCAATTTTAAGACCGAATCAAGGAGTCGTACATGAATACCTTTTAAATCCAACACCTCATAAGGTGTATTTTCAAACTCGCTTATGCCAAGACGTTTTTCAGCTTTGTGGAATTTCAATTCCATTTCTTGAATCAATTCAGTGAGGGGCCTTAGGTTGCTGATGCTTAAACTCCTGCAGTGATCAGGAAAGCTTATTATGGGGATAAATAACGGGGTGTAGTCTTGCGTCATCGCTTTAATTGGTTTAATTCGATTAAATTTTCATAATTTAGTAAATAAAATTTTATTAATTAATAATAAATAACATATTTAATTAAACTATTTTGACAGTCTTTATTATCTTCGAAAATAATTCCGATACCAATGCAAGCTATTAACGAACAACATGATCTATCGTTTTCAGGGAAAGTTTTGATGGCGTTTCTTTCGTGCTGTAAGTAACAATTTTTTTTCAATCAAAAAAATACCCTAATCGGGGTATTTTTGCATAGTAAATGCATATTTTTATATTTTTTCGATTTTCCCCCGTCTATATGGGTTTATAAATGTGTCATTGGGCTTATTTTTTTCGAGAAGTGTTGTATTTTCCTTGCTTTTTTTCTGCTCTTTCGCTGCCGTCAAGGTGATCCAATTTTTTTGCGGGATAATTCTACTTGCTGTAATCTAGCTATTTGCTTCAGTTTAGAGGTTTTTGAAGTAGGATTTAAGAGAGAATTTGCTGTATTTCAAGGATTTAAATGGAGAAAATTGGATTTGATCGTAGTACCTCCGAATAAAGAAATTATTTTCTTTATTTTTGTAGCCTAAACAATCGGATAGAAAATGTTTGATAATCTTAGTTTTAAATTAGACCGTGCCTTCAAAACGCTAAAAGGTACGGGATCAATAACAGAAATAAACGTAGCGACGACTGTCAAAGAAATTAGGAGGGCTTTGATAGATGCCGACGTAAATTATAAAGTAGCAAAGGAAGTAACGGATAATATAAAGGAGAAAGCACTTGGGAGGGACGTTTTGATTGCTGTATCTCCTGGACAGCTTCTTGTAAAGATCACCCAGGAGGAACTCACAATTCTAATGGGTGGTGTCAAAGAAGACATCAATCTCAAAGGCGATCCCGCGATTATATTGATTGCCGGTCTTCAAGGATCAGGAAAGACAACCTTT
>WGNT01000179.1 GCA_016124425.1 Cytophagales bacterium | reverse complement strand
TGGAAGGGAAGCAGGCTTATGACGACTTTATCGAAGCATCAGAAGAAAAGCAAGTAGAAAAAATTCTCTCCTACAACACCTTGCCTCAGGCAGAAGAAATGGAGGATTCTTTTCACCAGGAGATGATTAGGAGCTTTCAGGTAATCAACTACATCCAAGCGCATAATGGCCCCATGGGCTGTCACCGCTATATCATATCGAACAACCAATCGGTCAAACACATGCTGGAGGTCTTTCAGTTGGCCAAAATCCTACTTGCAGAAGGCGGATCGCTAGGTATAGATATTGTGCCCCTTTTTGAGACCATAGACGATCTGGCCGCAGCTCCGGAAATCATGAAGCAACTTTACCATAATCCGGTTTATCGCGAGCACTTGGCACAGCGCAACAACAAGCAGACCATCATGGTGGGCTTTAGCGACGGAACCAAGGACGGTGGATACATCCGTGCCAATTGGTCCATCTTGATGGCTAAAGAGGCACTTACTAAAGGAGCGCGTGAAGAAGGGATAGACTTGGTGTTCTTTGACGGAAGGGGAGGACCACCGGCCCGAGGGGGTGGGAATACCCACAACTTTTACGCTTCGCTAGGGCCGAATGTTGAAAACAAGGAGATACAGGTGACCATACAGGGTCAGACCATCTCATCCAACTATGGGAAGCAGGTCTCCTGTACCTATAATCTGGAGCAAATGTTGAGTGCGGGCCTAGAAAACCACTTGTACCCTTCAAGCGAAAACAGCCTTACCGATGCACAGAAAGCACTCATTGAAGAGATGGCTGGTTACAGCTACGAAGCTTACAAGGAGCTAAAGAGCCATCCGCAATTTGTGCCGTATCTGGAGCGGGTTACACCGCTTAAGTTTTTCGGAATGACTAATATCGGATCAAGACCGGTAAAGCGCAGCGGTGACGGAGGAATGAAGTTCGAAGATTTGCGTGCCATCCCGTTTGTTGGGGCTTGGGCGCAAATGAAGCAGAACATTCCGGGATTCTACGGCGTGGGAAAATCGATAGAGGAAATGGAAAAGCTAGGTAAACTGGAAGATGTGAAAAAGCTTTACGCCGATTCCCTGTTTTTCAGATCCTTATTGGGTAACTCCATGCAATCCCTGGCCAAATCATTCTATCCGGCTACCGCTTATTTGAAAGAGGATAAAACCTTTGGCGGATTTTGGAATGTCCTTTACGAAGAGTATCAGCGTTCACTGAAAAATATATTGAAGGTTTCCAATATGCTTCACCTGCTAGAAGATAATCAGGTAAGTAAGGAATCCATTGGTATACGGGAGAAAATTGTGCTGCCGTTAATTACGATACAACAGTATGCTATTCAGGAAATACTTGAAAAAGGCCATGAAAATGCAGACTTGCAAAAACTCATCCTCAGGACTATGTTTGGTATTATCAATGCGGCAAGAAATGCGGCTTGATGCCTGAGTTTGGTAAATAAAAACGCCTGTGCTCATCCATTTGAAGCACAGGCGTTTTTTTATATTCTTGCCTGATACGTGTACAGGTCGAAATAACGCCCTTCTTTTTCGATTAACTCTTGGTGCCTTCCTCGTTCGACTATCTTGCCTTTTTCTATGACCAAAATCTGGTCGGCCTGTCGGATAGTACTTAGCCGGTGTGCAATTACAAAGGTGGTGCGGCCCTTCATTAATACTTTTAAACTCGCCTGAATGTATTGCTCGCTTTCAGCATCAAGGCTGCTAGTCGCTTCATCCAAGATAAGAATTCTAGGATCGGCTAATATTGCCCGCGCAATGGCTAGCCTTTGCCGCTGTCCACCTGAAAGTTTTACTCCACGCTCTCCTATCAGCGTATCCAGTCCTTCATCAAACCTGTCTGTAAATTCATCCACATATGCTGCTTTTACCGCTTCCCGCAGTTTGTCCTCCGAAGCATTTGGCCTCGGAAAAAGGATGTTTTGCCGAATGGTTCCCTCGAAAAGAAAATCATCCTGGAGGACCACGCCGAGCTGGCTTCGGTAGCTCTCCAAGCTCACCTGTTGAAGATCATGTCCGTCAACGGTGATAACGCCTGCATCCGGGTTGAGAAAGGAGGCCACTAGACCAGATAGTGTTGTTTTTCCTGAGCCAGAACTGCCAACCAATGCGGTAACTGATCCGGCAGGTGCCTCGAAGGTAATATCCTGTACGACGCTTTTCCCCGAATCATACCCAAAGGAAACGCCGTCAAAGCGTATAGTTCCCTCGATGTTTGGAATACTTAGCTGACGCTTCCCCGGATCCGCTTCCAAAGGTTGGTTCATCAGTTCTTCCGTGCGGTCCAATCCTGCAAAGGCTTCGGTAAGTTGGCTTCCAATGTTGCTCATTTGCACAATGGGGGCGATCATAAAGCCAAGAAGTAGTGTGAAAGCAAGAAAATCACCAAAAGTAAGGGTTTCGTTCATAATCATGTATCCGCCAATACCCATGATACCCGCGGAAGCCAATCCCAATAACATTGTCGCAGCGCTAGTCACAAAACTCGTTGTTGTCAGGCTACTCTTGACATTCAAAAACAAACGGTTCACGCCTTGTTCGAAGGTTGCCACCTCTTGTGCCTCGGCGTTGAAGCCTTTGATGACCCGAATACCACCCAAGGTCTCTGTCAGCCGTCCCGTTACCTCTGCGTTGATCTTGCCGCGTTCCCGAAATATCGGCCGGATAGTGCCAAACGCCTTCAACGAGATAATACCGAAGATGCCAACCGGAATCAGAACAAAGCCTGTAAGTATGGGGCTGATGGTGATCAATAGAACGAGGCAGATGATCGAAGTTAGTACGCCTCCGATCATTTGCGCAAGACCGGTACCAACCAGATTCCGAACACCTTCCACATCGGTCATAACGCGGGAAACCAATTCGCCGGTTTTGGCGGTGTCGAAAAACCGAATAGGCAACCTGATGATGTGAGCTTGTACCTGCGCCCGAAGCTTGGATATTAGGTGTTGGGCCTCTACACTCAGGATCTGGGTAAGGGCATAGGAAGTTACCGACTGTATGACTACCGCGCCTGCCACTGCTGCGATAAGCCATCGAAGCAGCTCAAAGTTGTCCGAGGGAATCACGTCATCTATCAGGTATTTGCTGGCCCACGGCAAAACTAATCCTGAAAGACGGCTGATCACAATAAGGATCAAACCTACTAAGAGCTGTTTTCTGCGCGGCCAAATGATGGTTTGGAAAACTTTTCGAATAGTTACTTTTCCGGGGAGTTTTTTCGGTGGCATGTAGCGTGGAAATTTTCCCGAAGTTACCTTTTTTGGACAAAGAACAAGGCCTGTAAGGATTTAAAAATATGAAATTGACCCTGCCTACCGGACATCCCGAAACCTTTAAATCCTCCCATGCTAAGCAAATAATTTACTACGCGAGATTCTCCCGATTCTGATCGTTGCAAGTTAAAATGTTGAAAAGTAATATATTAAAAAGATGGAACTCTTGAATGCCACTAATAAGAGGCATCCAAGAGTTTGTCGATTAGATGGCTTTTGTTAAAAGCCTACGGCGGTATCCATTCCCCTTGGGTCGGCGCCGCCTTCTAGCCTTCCGTCGGGAAGCTTCAGGATGGCATCTACCCTGCCTATACCACCTCTTTCTGCGAAAACATGTCCTTTTGCAGTAAGTGCGGATTCAAGTGATTCGTCCATAGCTCCTTTTTCGTAGGAGATCACTTCAGGTTGCCATTGACTATGAAACCGCTTTTGGTTGACTGCTTCTTGCATCCCCATACCAAATTCAATTACATTAACAATAACCTGGAAAACGGAAGTTGGAATAGTAGATCCTCCCGGTGTGCCTACCACCATGAACAACTCTCCATCTTTTTCGATGATGGTAGGCGTCATGGAGCTAAGCATCCGCTTGCCCGGTTCAATTTTATTGGCTTCGCCACCAAGCACGCCAAACATGTTCGGATGTCCGGGCTTAATGGAAAAATCATCCATTTCATTGTTTAAAATAAATCCCGCTCCATCCACGACTACGGAGGATCCCATGCCACCGTTGAGGGTAGTGGTACACGATACGGCATTGCCCATCTCATCCACTACGGAAAAATGCGTTGTTTCTTCGCTCATGGAAAGTAGTTTGCCTTCTTTTATGCTGGCAGAAGCGGTTGCTTTTTCAGGGTCAAAGGTTAAAAACCGTTCTTTCAAGTAGTCTTTGTTGAGCAAGTCCGCTACAGGTACGGGATAGTAATCAGTGTCTGCCATATAGGCCGCCCGGTCGGCATAAACGCGGCGTTCCATTTCCGTTTTCAAATGGATATAATCGGCATAGGATTCCTTTTTGTTGGAAACGGCATAGTCTTCCATTGTACCCAGCATCTGTAGGATAATGAGGCCGCCGCTGCTTGGTGGTCCCATGGTGATGATTTTGTAGTCCTTGTAATTGCCAATTAGCGGTTCCCGCCAGGTACTCTCATAGCTTTCAAGATCCTCCAAGCTAATGATTCCGCCTCCCCGTTCCATTTCAGCAACGATGAAGTCAGCTGTTGCTCCGCCATAGAAGCCCTCCCGCTTGTCGTCCCGGATCCGCTTTAATGTCTCTGCAAGTTGATTCTGAATCAAGGTGTCTCCTGCTTCCCATGCCTTTCCGGTAAACTGTACCGGGTCTATAGAAGAGTAGGTTTGAAAATTTTCTACGGCACGGTTAAATTTCGCAGCTTCATCCGGCGACAGAACGAATCCTTTTTCTGCTAGATCGATTGCCGGTTGTAGGAGATCTTCCCAAGGAAGGGATCCTAGCTTGTCGTATGCCTTGACCATACCGTCTACCGCGCCAGGCACACCGGATGCCAAATGTCCTTTGGTACTTTTCCGTTCAATGACCTCACCGGTTTCATCTAAGTACATGTCCTGATGGGACTTAAGTGGTCCTCTTTCTCTGAAGTCTAAGCTGTGATAGTTGGCGTCTTTGTCTCTTATTACAAAAAAACCACCCCCACCAATATTGCCTGCTTCAGGATAAACAACGGCTAGGGCAAAATGAACCGCGATAGCGGCATCTACCGCATTTCCTCCATTTTTCAAAATGGTAGATCCCACCTCCGAGGCAAGTGGATGGGCAGATACTACCATGGCTTTTTCTGCAATTAACCCAACAACCGGTTCCTCGGTTTTGGGAGAGCAGGAGAATGCAAGCGCAATTAAAACAAATGGAATGAGGTGCTGTAGTGAGCGGAACAGTTTCATGTTTTTTGATTGAAAGTGGTTGATGGAATGCTAAATCTAGCTGGCAAATTAAGAAAAAAGGGATTGATTAGATGGTGTGAAATAAAATTAAAGCTTTTTTTTTCGAAACAAGGTGTTTTTTCTCATGAGAATAGCTGTAGTTTACAAGAAATGGAGCATTGTGCGTTCGGGTTATGCATGTGTCTTGGTATCAGTTTTTTCCTAAAGGCTAAAGGCCAATAGCCAAGACCCAGAAAGTTCGGGTTATGCGTGTGTCTTGGTATCAGTTTTTTCTTGAAATTACTTCATTAACGAATGCGCTAATTTCGGCCTCCAAATAGCCAATTTCAGATAAGAAAGCAGGATAAAGTGCTTCAAATTGTTCGGGGATGTTCCTTTCTAGATTTTCAAGCGTACTTCTTACCTTCGTAGCACCTAAGTATAGCATCGTCGGCTTAGATTTATGACACGTCTTTCGAGTTTTTTCAAAATCACCTGCATCAAAAATCTGCTTTAATCCTTTTAACTCCTTTATATTAGTAATTAAAATAAGGTGTAACATTTCAACTATGGTCGCGTCATCATCAAAAAAATGATGGATAACTTCGGGTTCTATTAACGTATACATGATTTATTTAATAGAAAGCGTTGCAGAAATGCTGAACTAACCTAATCGACTTTAGGTTTCGTAAAATTAAGAAAGTTTGATTGCTAATTAAAGAAGTGGGTCAAAAAAAGAACGGGACGTATGTTAGCCGAATCGCCAAAAGTGCCGTAGTACCAGTACGGTTTTCACTTTTGATGATACTTGTGTTTTTTGTGCAGCTGGTCTTTCACGTTGATTTGGGGTTTCTTGGGATTCTACCACATTCCACCCTGGGTCTTGTAGGAATAGCATTTGCGCCGCTGATTCACGGAAGCAGCATGCATTTGTACGCGAACTTGTTTCCTGTTATCATTTTAGGAATAAGTATTTATTTTTTCTATGACCGGGTTGCCGATCAGGTGTTTTTCTATTGTTATTTTCTTACTAATGTGATAGTATGGTTCTTTGGCAGGCCCTATTTTCATATTGGAGCCAGCGGAGTGGTTTACGGGATGGCCATGTTTCTCATTGCGCTGGGGTTTTTTAGGGGATCGGCGAAGTCTATTCTTATTTCCCTGGTTGTCATTTTTTTTTACGGTAGTATCGTCTACGGCATCATGCCCACCGACAAAAATATTTCTTGGGAAAGCCATTTGGCCGGTGCGGTTGTGGGGATGATGATGGCATTTTTCACCAGTAAGAAAAAATACCTGAGTAGTTACTGATGTGAACTTTTTGGGTTGTCGTAGGTTTGTTTGCTTAAGGAGCGTTAATTTTGTCCCATTAACTACCCGATATGAGCAGAAATAAACTAATATTCTTGATTTTGGGCGCGATATTCTTGATTAGTATGGTGATCATCGGATGGGATATGTCCCGAAAGACGACCTTCCCAGGCTCTAAAGGAAATCTTAAAGAGCGCATCGCTCCGGCTTCAGAGGAACCGCAAAATGAGTAAACGAACAAAAACCGCTATTAGCGACCGTGATCTGGAAAAGATGGCCGAAAAGGTTACGGATAGTCCCGGCCTTTTACCTTACGCACATCAGTCTGGGAGTGCTATTATCAGGCCTGAGGATAAAGGAAAAATCACAGGCCGCGCTGTAGCTGCCATGCATTCGCAGACAGAAATGCAGATGGGTCAATTATATGCCCAGATGCAATTGCTAGCCGACCAAGCGAAGGCGATTCAGCACCGCGTAGCAATTTCTGAGAGAATTTATTTGGCTGATATCAGCTTTGAGCCGCTTATAAATCATACTTACTACTTGTATCTGCGGGATGATGGAACTGACTTTCTCAGTATGGTCTCTCCGGAAGAGTGGGGACGGAAAAAACCCTTCGTCAAATTTGTTGCTGAGATCCGTCTTTTGGCAGACCATACTTGGGAGATCATTCGCGAGGACGTATAAGGTATTGGATTGTGCACCAACTAAAAATTGATTTATTATTAAAAACGCTTGATCATTGCGGTATCACGTATGAGGCTGATTTTTTGCTTCAGTCGCGTCCGGGACTACTGGATAAACGTGCTGCTGAATGGCTTCAATCGGTCTATCAACAGCTTGGTGGAAACGGCGATGCCGTCCATTTATCGAAGTTGCGGTTTGATTTTGCTATCGGCAGGCATCTGTTTCTCGTAGATGATGCAGTTCATTTCAACAGATACCGGCTACTTACGTTGAAGAGTGACTTATATACGACCTTCACCTTTCCCTGGGAAGTGTCCTATACCAGGCTCTGTAGGCAGCAGGAACGTGCCTGCTTGCAGGCAGGGCTACAGGATCGGATCTGGAACGGGCCTCCCTTTGCATCAAGCTGTTTTGGCAAGTCGGAGGAATATGGGGACCTTAGCGGAAATGGATCCGCTGGCTGGAAGCTGACCGCGTATAACGATATGCAATATGACCTGCTTTCCCGTCTTCATGGGTTTAAGCTGTTCAGGATTCCGGTTTATGAAACGATTATGACAGGAGGAAGTCTAAAAAAGTTAGACCAGTTATTATTGAATCCTGCTCCCGCTACCATGGAAGTTATCGGAAAATGGCTTGGTCGAAAGCTGACTGTCTGACTCCCGTAAGGAGTAGCTTAGCGAAACAATCCAAATAGCTCCGCTTCTACCTTTTCTAAGATACCGGCAAAATCCTCCCGTTTGTTTACAAAATCGATACGGTTTACCTCTATTATAAGCAATTTGCTCTCTGTATAACGAGCAATCCAAGACTCATATCGCTGGTTAAGTGTTTTTAGGTAATCAATACGAATGCTGTTTTCGTAGCTTCTGCCTCTTTTTTCGATCTGTCCAACTAAGGTGGGTATGTCCGCACGCAAGTAAATCAAGAGATCAGGCGGCTTAACAAAAGGAATCATTGCATCGTACAAACCCCGGTAGTTGGCAAAGTCCCGCGCAGACAAGATGCCGTTTTCAACCAGGTTTTCAGCAAATATATGGGCATCTTCGTAGATGGTGCGGTCCTGTACGGTGCTTTTGTCGCTTTGCATGATACGGTGCATCTGCCGAAACCGGCTATGAAGAAAATAAACCTGTAAGTGAAAGGCCCACTTAGGCATATCGTCATAAAATTCCGCAAGGTATGGGTTATTGTCTACAGGCTCTAGTTCGACTTCCCACTGATAATGTTTGGCGAGCAACTGGGTGAGGGTTGTTTTACCAGAACCGATATTTCCGGCAATTGCGATATGCATATGTATTACGATTTAAATCTTTCTGATATGCCCGACGCCTTACCATTCGAGGAATATGTATAAAAACCTTCTCCGGACTTAACGCCTAGGAAACCTGCTTTCACCATGTTTACCAAAAGGGGGGAAGGGGCATATTTGGGATTTCCAAATCCTTCGTACAGAATGGTGAGGATGGAAAGGCATACATCAAGACCAATGTAATCCGCCAACTGCAAAGGCCCCATCGGGTGGGCCATGCCAAGTTTCATCACACTGTCTATGCCGGATACACCCGATACACCTTCCTGAAGAGCTATGATAGCTTCATTAATCATCGGCATAAGAATACGGTTGGCAACAAATCCGGGGTAGTCAGTGACTTCCACAGGCGTTTTGCCAATCATCCGACTTAACTCGCAAACCTGCTGGACCACGTTTTGGGCGGTAGCATAGCCACAGATTACTTCAACGAGTTCCATCACGGGCACCGGGTTCATAAAGTGCATGCCAATAACCTGCTGTGGTCTTGCGGTGACCGCAGCAATCTTGGTAATCGATATCGACGAGGTATTGCTAGCGAGTATAGCCTTTACTGGGGCATACCGGTCTATCTCACGGAACAATGCCTGCTTGACTTCCCAGTCCTCAAAAGCAGCCTCAATAACCAAATCTGCCTCCTTCAAACCTTCCGGTAGCGATTTATGGGTAGATATTCGTTGCAAAATTTCCGGTTTTTCTTCCTCCCTTACCATCCCTTTTTTAACCTGCCGAGCAATATTCCGATCTATAGTAAGGATAGCGGCGTCTAATTTCTCCTGTGAAACATCCAACAACGCCACAGGGTATCCATGTTGTGCGAATACATGGGCAATCCCGTTCCCCATAGTTCCTGATCCAATCACACTAATATTTTTCATAAAATGCTTGCTGTTGGCAGAAGCAAAGGTATAGGGGAATTCCCTTTAATGAAATGGACAGGGGACTTTTTTGGACAAATCTTCCTGTATGTACTGGCTTCCAACAGAAGATTCTAAAGAACAGCAGAAAAAAAATTATTCTTTAAGGATTTATTTTTTGCTGATTTAGAGTATTGTTTAATATATTTAAAAATTATACAAATAAACTTCTGATTTTTTACGGATTTACAAGACAGCGGTTTATAGTTGACCCTAACAATCAATGAATTACTTCCACCATGGAAAATGTAAGTACGAATAGTAATGAATTAAAGAAGACCTTGGGCCCATTTATGCTATGGGGGTTAGGTGTGGGGTATGTGATTTCCGGCAATTATTTTGGTTGGAACCTTGGATTGGCTGAAGGTGGAACCTTGGGCCTTGCCATCGCCGTGTTTTTTGTCATCCTCATGTACATCACGTTTACCTTCAGCTATACCGAAATGGCCTGTGCGATTCCGCGCGCTGGGGGAGCCTTTGCTTATGCAGAACGTGGACTTGGTAGGCATCTTGGGTTTCTGACGGGAATGGCGCAGAATATTGAATTTATTTTTGCCCCACCAGCTATTGCCTCTGGTATTGGGGCTTACTTCAGTATTTTTTTTCCGGAGCTAAACGTGGTTTGGATCGGAATCTTTGCTTATTTTATATTTACCGGATTAAATATTTCAGGCCTTCAGGTGGCTGCATCATTTGAACTGGTAATTACCATCATAGCGGTAGGTGGACTACTTTTGTTTGCCGGAGTTACCCTACATGAGATGGATGTGGAAAATTTGAAGATCAATGCGTTACCAAACGGGTACATGGGGATCGTCCCGGCTATTCCCTTTGCCATTTGGTTTTTTCTTGCCATAGAGGGTGTTGCCAACGTTGCGGAAGAAACCATCAATCCGCAAAGGAATATCCTAATCGGATTTGGAACGGCTCTATTGACGCTGATTGTATTATGCGTTTTGACATTTGTTTCGGCGGCAGGGGTAGGAGGCTGGGAGGCCATCGTGTTCCCTGCGGGAAGTAGCGATCCTTCTGATTCTCCCTTACCTCTTGCCATGGCGATGGTGGTTGGCGAGAACCATATCTTTTATACCCTACTTACCTTCATCGCTTTGTTCGGTTTGGTAGCCTCCTTTAACGGCATCATTCTCGCTGCAGGCAGGTCTACCTTTGAGTTTGGGCGCGTTGGTTACGCTCCAAAAGCATTTGGACGGGTAAATAAGCGATTTAAAACCCCTGCCAATGCCTTACTTTTTAATATGGGAATTGGAATCATCGCGCTTCTTACCGGAAAAACAGGCGAAATTATCACGATCGCTGTGTTCGGTGCACTCTGTCTGTATATCCTTTCTATGGTATCTTTCTTTTACCTAAGGAAAAAGGAACCGGAGCTTGTGCGCCCGTTTAGGGTACCTTCCTACCCGCTGTTTCCCGCTACTGCATTGGTAATTGCCGTGATTTGCTTGATCGCTATGGTAATTTACAACGGTGTCCTTGCCCTCATATTTTTCGGCATGCTTATCGGATCGTATGTGTTTTTCAGACTGTTCATTTATGCCCACTTATCAAAAACCGCTTCCAATGACACAATCGATAGATGAAATTAAAGCCTATCTCGAAGATAATGATTGTACAAAAGTAAAACTTGCGATCGTCGATATTGACGGGGTGCTTCGCGGTAAAATTGTTTCCGTGGAAAAATTCCGGTCAATTTTGGATGGTGGTCTTGGTTTCTGTGGGGTCGTTTTTGGGTGGGATATGGACGACAAATCCTATGATAACGCCAAGGTAACCGGCTGGCATACAGGATATCCGGATTTTGATGCTTTTGTTGATAGGAGCACTTTTCGTCAGGTTCCCTGGGAAGACGAGGTCCCCTTTTTTCTGGCGGATTTTAGCGATGAAAGCGGTGCTGGACTTGATGTTTGTCCTAGGACTCTTCTTAAGCGGATCAATGGAAGAGCGGTAAGAATGGGATTCAATGCCCAGTTTTCAGAGGAATTTGAATGGTTTAATTTCGAAACGACACCCGACGGATTCTATGGGAAGGAATTGGCGAAAACAAAGCCTCTCACCCCGGGGATGTTTGGTTATTCCATTTTGAAATCTTCCCAAAAGACGGCTTTTTTTAACGAGTTGTTTGACTCTTGCCATCGTTTTGGTATTCCCCTTGAGGGCATTCATACAGAGACTGGGCCAGGGGTTTATGAAGCAGCCATCCAATATGGAGATATTCTTACAGCCGGAGACCGCGCGGTTTTGTTTAAAACTTCCGTTAAGGAAATCGCTTACAAGCATGGTATTATGGCCACGTTTATGGCAAAATGGTCCGAAAAGCTTCCCGGAAATGGGGGACATATTCATCAAAGCCTGTGGGATCTCGGACTAGAAACCAACCTCTTTCATGACGCTGCTGACCCCTTGCATATGAGCGACTTGATGAAGCAATATATTGCTGGACAATTGTATTGCCTGCCACACATGCTGCCCATGGTCGCACCGACAATTAATAGCTACAAGCGTCTGGTTGAAGGGGCTTGGGCACCTACCACGTTGACGTGGGGAGTAGACAACCGCACCACCGCCCTAAGGGTCTTATCGAGAGGCAAAAGCTCTACGCGACTTGAGACGCGAGTGGTTGGCTCTGACGTTAACCCTTACCTGGCAATGAGTGCTTGCTTGGCCGCGGGATTATACGGTATTTCACATGGCCTGTCCCTAGATCAGCCGTCCACGGTGGGCAACGGATATAGAGACCTCAGCAACGGAATTCTCCCAAGTTCCCTCCAAGAGGCTACCGCAAAAATGAAACATTCGCCGGTGGCTAAGGAGCTGTTTGGAGCCGAGTTCGTAGAGCATTTCTGCGCGAGTAGAGAGTGGGAATGCCGAGAATTCGCTGCCGCTGTCACCGACTGGGAGCGAAGACGGTATTTCGAAATTATTTGATATATTGCTCCTGAAACCGTTTCACATGTATGCAGTCCTAAATAACTGAATGATGACACCAGAGAAACCCAGAAGAAACTTTATCAAACAAATCGGCCTTCTGACTGCCGGAAGCTTGGCCATGCCTACAATTATCCCGGGTTCTGCCTTAGGGAAAAACGGATTTGTGGCCCCTTCCGATCGGATTAATTTGGCATTTATAGGAGCCGGAAACCAAGCTGGTAACGATGTAAACGGATTTTTGGGAGACCCACGCTTACAGATCACCGGCATCTGTGATATTAACAAAGAGAGTGCAGGGTATTGGAACGGTAAAGTAGCCGGAAGAGCCTTTATTATGAAGGTGGTAGATGACTACTATAGTAAAGCCCACGGAAAGAAATATAGCGCTACCAAAGGATACACCGATTTCCGGGAAGTCTTGGAAAACAAGGATGTAGATGCCGTAGAGGTAGTTACTCCGGATCATTGGCACGCCATCCCAGTGTTGATGGCGGCGGCAAACAAAAAAGATATTTATTGTCAGAAGCCACTGGCCTTAACAGTTGCTGAGGGAAGAGCGATGAGTAATGCCGTCAAAAAGTACGGCGTTGTATTTCAGACAGGAAGCCAGCAGCGGTCCGGCAAGGAGTTTCACCGGGTGTGTGAACTTGTACGAAACGGGCGGATAGGTAAGCTCGAAACAGTGGTATGCGGCCTCCCCGGCGGCACGCCTGACTTTGGCAAGACGGGTCATTTGACGGAAACGATTCCTGTCCCAAAAGACTTTGACTACGACACCTGGCTTGGGCCCGCACCGGAAGCTCCATATTCCCCGTCAAGAACCCATGTTAATTATAGATGGGTGCTGGATTATTCTGGAGGAATGGTGACGGACTGGGGAGGACATCATCCGGACATCGCCCAGTGGGGGATGGGAATGGACCACACAGGACCAATCAAGATTCAAAAACCATCCTCCGTATGGTCGGACCATCCGGTATGGAACACCGCAACTGAGTTCTATTTTGAGTGTATCTATGAAAACGGGGTTACCTTAATCGTCTCAAATGAGGCCGAGCAGGGAGTGACGTTTATAGGTTCAGAAGGAAAGGCTTGGGTATCGCGGGGAAAATATAAAATTACCCCGGAAAAACTCGATGAAACCGTGATCGGTCCGGATGAGATCAACTTGTATAAAAGCGAAAACCATTACCGTAACTTTATCGACTGTGTTATTTCAAGATCGGAGACCGTGGCGCCATGTGAAATAGGACATCGCTCCATTACGATTGCCCACTTGGGAAATATCGCGATGATGTTAAAGCAAGATTTGGACTGGGATCCTGTAAAGGAGCAATTCAGCAATAACTTTGCGGCCAATCAGCTACTAAACCGTCAGATGAGGGAACCATGGGGATCATTGTATCGGAAATATGTTGTGTAAGCTTCCGTTGACATACGCTTTCAGGTTGGCCCGAAATATGGAGCGAGGTATCGTTAATTTCGACAGGCCTCTTTTGAGAGGCAACTTTGAACGGCCGATATTGTGGTATTCCTGGATGGAATCAGATGCCATAAGGTTCTTTCTTAATAGCCTAATCCCACAAGCAAAAAAGGTGTAAAATAAATGAGGCGCAGCTGCTCAATGCATGGCCCTGAATCCAGGCTCGTAAATTAGCCGTGCAAAGGAACTTAAACCACGGTTTTCCCTATTCAATGGTACGCCGCTAACTATGCCTATCATGATTCTTTCCGATATACCTATCCGCATTTGGGGTCTCATGACGGTCAGAAGCCTACCTTGAACAACTTCCTGATTCAGCTCTACCCCAATAAAGTTCCGTGTCCCCGTAATCATATAGTGGAAGCTTGTATTGATTTCATATGCAACATCCCAAGTTGGCGCGTCAAATTCCTTGACCATACGTGGCCCGGTGTAGATCAGCGAGTGGTAATTCAAGCCCCAGCGTTTGGCGAGTACGAGAAAAGGATTGTAGCTGTTTCCTTTAAAAAAATTATCACTCCGAATTTTGTTAAAGTCCACGAGCTCAAACTCGTGAATGTACCCTAAGGCCATGCTGGTATTCCATTTATCCGAAACGAAAAAGGACCACTGAGCGGCAAGCTTTAGGCTTTCAAGACGGCTAGAGGGTCTAATTACGGTTGGATCGGCAGCTGAAGGTCCATAGAAGGTTAATGGGAGTTCTATTTCCAATCCTAAGCGATCTACCGGCGCCCATTCGTATTCGACAAGTGCTTCAAACTCATCAAAATCCCGGTCGGTTTTCATTCCTAGCCCATAATTCCATTCCTTTTCACCCTTTCGTGCGCCTAGATCTCTGATAAGATCAATATACAAGGGCTCTGCGTGTAGGACTTTATCTTTTTGACCGGGTAGTCTTTCGATTTCATCCACAAAGATACTATCCAAGTATACATTGTTTGTCAGGGCAGAAGAATCCGGCTCTACCTGAGCAAGTCCTAAGATAGGAAGGAAAACAATACAAAAGAGTAGGTTTTTTTTAGTTAAAAAACGAAATATCATTTCTCTAATTATGGTTTACTTTTTTTAATGACATAAAGCTAATCCAAAAAAATGGGGGTGTGAAATTTTTAATCAATAAAAAACGCACTCTAAAATAGTCCGTCTCAAATTCCTCTTTTTCGGGTCGCCCATGTACCAGGAATACCGCATTGAGATTTCATGGGCGCCTTGGGTGCTGCTTCCGAACCGGGATAAGATCGTATCATAGCTGTATCCTATTGTAATTCCGGTATCCAATGCGACGCCGATAAGTCCAATTAGCGTCGCTTGATAAGGTAGATCTGAAAAGCTGGTAATACCCCGATAACCGGCACCGACAAAAAACTGTGTGTACTGC
>WGNT01000056.1 GCA_016124425.1 Cytophagales bacterium | reverse complement strand
ACGGATGTAGCCCCTGAGGTACTTAATGCGGAAGAACTAGGCAGGTATATCTTCCTTGCAAATACTTACGCTGGACGAAGTACGGCCCACGGACAGTACACGTATGGTCCAAACGGAGAGGTCAGGCTTCCGGATTACGTGTTTCCAAGTGGGGCAATGGAAGGAGATCCAGGAACAGACCCTAGCCTTTATGCGTTAGAGCCAGGCAATATTTATCCCATCACCCGTGCCGGAGATACCGATTGGTGGAGAGAGTCTACCCGTTCCGCACCCATACAAAGCTATCAGGTAAATGCCTCCGGAGGTACTGAAAGCGGGCGATACGCGCTATCCTTAAACTATTTCAATCAAGAAGGTGTAGTGAACTATGTTGGCTATGAGCGATATTCGCTTCGTGCAAACACGGAATTCAAGGCCCTGAACAACAAACTGACAATCGGTGAAAACATGTCCGTTTCCTTCGATATCCGAAAAGGTGGTTTTGGGAATAATGAGGAACAGAATGCCGTGTCAGGTGCCTATAAGCAACACCCTTTATTGCCTGTTTACGATATAATGGGAAATTTTGCTGGAAGTAGGGGACTGAACCTTGGTAACAACTTCAATCCGGTGGCCATTCTTGCTAGACAACAGGATAACCGGAATTTCCGAATCCGGGGATTCGGAAACGTATATGCTTCCTATGATATCACGGATGACTTGATCCTAAGGACCAGCTTTGGATTTGACGGGAACAATAGACGGGGAAGGTTTTTGGGAAGGCCGCAGCCGGAATATGTGGAAGGAAACTTTATCAACAGTTCTACAGCGGAAAATCAATATTCCATGCAGTGGGTATGGACAAATACCTTGAGTTGGACCAAAACGTTCAAGGACGTTCATAAAGTTGACGCGTATATAGGAACAGAGGCCATTCAGGAATTTGGAGAGATCTTCGGTGCCTCCCGGCAGCGATTTGCATTTCAGACCACAGAGATTCTTAGCTATTTGAACCTGGGTGATCCTACAACTGCCCAGAACTTCGGTTCTGTGGATGTTGACTACCGCCTGTTTTCTACCTTCGGGCAGTTTAACTATTCCTACAACGGAAAGTACATGGCGCAGTTTATCCTCAGAAATGACGCTTCTTCGCGTTTCCTACAAGCTTCTCGGAATGCTACCTTCCCTGCCTTCAGTTTGGGTTGGAGACTATCGGATGAGGCGGTCATAGCCGATGCGCTTCCTTTTGTCTCTGATATGAAACTTCGTTATGGTTGGGGAAAAACGGGAAATCAGCTTATAGGGGACTACAACGCGTTTACCACCTACAGGTCAAACATTTTCAATGCGGGGTATCCTATTGATGGATCTACTACAAACCCTACCATCGGGTTTGATGCGGCAAGATTTGGGAATCCGAATGCGAGATGGGAAACGACTACCTCCAATAACCTCGGACTTGATGTTGAGATGTGGAACGGGAAGCTGTTTTTTGAATTCGACGTTTGGAACAGGGTAACCTCAGACATGCTGTTTGTCCCTCCAATCAGCTTTGCTGCGGGAGATGCCATTGCTCCCGCATTTAACGTCGGCGAAATGAACAACCGTGGGTTTGACCTCAATTTGGGCTACAACGATACGGGGATGGGAGGAGACCTTAGGTATGGGGTGTCTGCCAACTATTCGGTGTACCGAAATGAGGTAGTAAGGCTTGATGAAAGTGAAGAGACGATCTTCTTTGGAAATACATCCAGAGTTCCTGCGGTGACGATAACCCAGGCTGGACTGCCTATTTCTTCCTTCTTTGGATACAATAACCTGGGGATTTTCCAGTCTCAAGAAGAAGCGAATGCTTGGCCTAGGTATGACAATTACAACGCTCCAGGCAAGTTCAGGGTAGAAGACGTGAATGGGGACGGTATCATTACTGATGCCGACCGTACGGTAATCGGTAGCCCGCACCCTGATTTCGTTTTCGGTGTCAACCTCAATCTCGGATACAAAAACTGGGATTTGAATATCTTTGGGAATGGATCTATTGGAAATGATGTCTTCAACTACGTCCGTTATTTTGCTGATTTCAACACCTTTCAAGGCAACAGGTCAAGAAGGGCGCTCTATGATGCCTGGCAGCCAACTAACCCAGGTGGCACAACGCCCATCATGGATGCCAATGACCAAATCAGTAGCCGTCCTTCCAGCTATTTTATCGAAGATGGATCCTATTTCAGATTTAGGAATATTCAGTTGACATATAAGCTGCCAGCCCCTGCGTTGGATGTGATCGGGTTGTCAGCTGCCTCTGTCTATTTCCAAGGTCAGAACTTGCTGACATTTACCAACTATACGGGAATGAATCCCGAGATACAGACGGGTACCGACAATACGCTGGGATTTGATGGCGGTTACATGCCGGTATCAAGAAGTTTGATTTTGGGTCTCAATGTTACCTTTTAACGATTTATCAAATGAACATACTAAAAAAATATACTAAATGGGGTTTAGTTGCCGTATCGGCATCCGTGCTTACGTATTCATGCAGCGATGATTTTCTGGAAACGGTACCTCAGGGGCAGTTTAGTACGGTTGCCTTGGCCAATGCAGACGGTGTTGAAGGAATCCTTCTAGGCGCTTATGCAATGCTTTCCGGCTTTGGACTGGACGGTCAGCCTCAGTGGAACAATGATATTCACAATTGGGTGTTCGGCGGAATTTCCTCTGACGACGCCTATAAAGGCACCGATGCGGGTGATCAGCCGGAACAGACCTTTATTGAGACCTATGATTTTCAGGCGACGAATACCCATATCCGAAATAAGTGGCGAGGTGTCTACAAAGGAATCGCCCGGGCAAACGACGCGCTGAACACATTAGAGGTTGCTGAAGATGTGATTCCGGAAAGAAGGGAGCAGATAATCGCTGAAGCCCGCTTTTTACGCGGATTTTATCATTTTGAAGCGCGTAAGATGTGGCGCATGGTCCCCTATATCAACGAGGATATCTATGACGTGAATGATTTGGAAAGTACCAAGGTACCCAACGATCAGGAAATATGGCCGATGATAGAGGCTGATTTTGAAGCGGCAATGAACGTGTTGCCAGAGTCCCAAAGTCAGGTAGGGCGTCCTACGAAGTGGGCAGCAATGGCATTCTTGGCAAAAGCAAAAATGTTCCAGGGCTGGGATCAAAGTAGCGGCGCGGCAAATACGGCCAAATTACAGGAGGCGAAGGGATTGTTGGATCAGATTGTAGCTTCTGGCGAATTTGAACTGGTGCCGAATTTCGAGGAAAATCATTTGGTAGCAGCAAGGAACAACCCTGAATCTATTTTCGAAATTCAATTTGCCATTACCAGTGCCAATGATCAAAAGTCAAATGCCGGTGTGGGTTTGGCGCATCCGTACACCGATCCGTGGGGTTGCTGCGGATTTTATCAGCCTTCCCAAAATTTGGTAAACGCATACAGAACTACGGAAGACGGATTGCCGTTTCTTGATGATTTTAATTCAGTAAACGTAACCTATCAGACAGAATATACGGATCCGCTTGACCCCCGTTTGGATCATACTGTTGGCCGACCTGGAATCTTATACAAAGGGTTCAAAATCCATCAGACTGACTTTATCCGGGATGTTGGCTATGCCGGTCCTTTTTCTCCCAAAAAACATGTAGCGGAACCGGAGGCACATGGTATCGGCGGCTGGCAGAATCTTTCTTCCAATAATTACAGAATCATGCGCTATGGCATGGTGCTGCTGTGGTTGGCGGAAGTAGAAGTAGAGTTAGGTAACCTAGAGCGCGCGAGGGAATTGGTAAATCAAATCCGCGAAAGGGCTGCAAATCCTGCCTTTTTCGTTCCGAAGGCAATTCAGGGTGCGGATCGAAACAGCTTTACAATTGTACAAGGGGAACCTGCTGCCAACTATGTAATTAGCACCTATGATCAACCTTGGACCGACCAAGCTACAGCTAGAAAGGCAGTGCGTATGGAGACAAGATTGGAATTCGCCATGGAAGGTCACCGCTTTTTTGACCTGCAACGATGGGGAACATCCGCTGAAGTACTCAATGAGTACCTAAGGGTGGAAGGCACAAGAAGATCCTATCTAGCAGGAAGGTCCTTTACGAAAGGACGTCACGAGTACTATCCGATTCCTTTGGAGGCGATCGAAAGATCCTTCCGAGACGGAAGTCCTACACTAACGCAGGATCCTGCGTATTGATAGCAGCATTGCAACATTTGAAAAGGCGGAAGATTTTCCGCCTTTTCTGTTTCACCAAATCCCCCATCATCAAGGGCAGGGGATTTGGAATTTTCTTACTTTTGTAGCAACCTAGTGACCTATTCGTTTTTGAAACACAATACGCGATGACTCAAACCTCTATACAGGGTACTCCCGGAAGATACTATTTTCTGTTACTTACAAGCGTGGTTGTACTATTTTCCTGCAAGAATCCGGAAGATAAGCTTTTCCGCCTGCTTCCCCCCGATGACACTGCCATCACGTTTGCCAACACCATTAATGAGACAGATTCTTTTAATATCATGACGGAAGAGTTTATCTACAATGGAGCAGGAGTAGCAGTGGGAGATTTTGATAACGACGGATTACCTGATCTTTTTTTCTCCGGAAACGAAGTCTCTAACAAACTTTACATCAATCAGGGAAACCTACGTTTTTTGGACATTACCGAATCTGCCGGTGTGGCCGCGTCCGACAAATGGAGCACAGGGGTTACCGTTGTGGATATAAATCAGGACGGACTTCTTGACATTTACGTTTGTGCAGCGCTGAAAAAAGACTCTGTGGATCGCGCAAACATGCTCTTCGTCAATCTTGGCCTAGATGAACAGGGACGGCCGCATTTTGAAGAGCAGGCAGCAAAGTACGGTATCGATGAGATGGGATATAGCATGAACGCGCTGTTTTTTGATTATGACAATGACGGTGACTTGGATCTCTATGTGTTGAACAACCTCCTTGTCAACTATCTCCCGGGGGTGTACCGTGACAAAATCACCGACGGTACTGCAGGCAACAATGACCGGCTCTACAGAAATAACGGGGACGGTACATTTTCCAATGTGAGTCATGAGGCAGGTATCCGAATTGAGGGGTATGGCCTTGGTGTAGCCATAGCCGATTTCAACATGGACGGTTGGTCCGACATCTATGTAAGTAACGATTACCTTTCCAATGACGTTCTCTATATCAATAACAGAGACGGCACATTCACCAACCGGATCACCGATTATATCCGCCATCAGAGTTATTTTTCAATGGGGATTGATGTAGGGGATATCAATAATGACGGGCAATTTGACATAGTGACATTGGATATGCTGGCGGAAAGCAGTTTCCGAATGAAAACGACAATAAGCAAAAGTGTCTACCAAAACTATATAAACAATCAAAGCTGGGGATTTGAGTACCAATATGTGCGGAATATGCTACACCTGAATAACGGACATGGTCTGCCTTTCAGTGAGATCGGACATTTTGCAGGTATTTCTCAAACAGACTGGAGCTGGTCTCCCTTGTTGGTTGATCTTGACAATGACGGCTATAGGGACCTGTTGATTTCCAACGGCTATCCCCGGGATGTAACTGATAAGGATTTCACAAACTTTAGAGTAGAAATGGGCACCATCGCCACCACAAAAATGCTGCTGGATTCCATTCCCATCGTACAGATACCCAACTACGTCTATCGTAACAACGGTGATCTGACCTTCGCAGATAAAGGGGACGAATGGGGGCTGGGGATTCCTTCCTTTTCCAACGGCGCCGTGGTTGTTGATTTGGATATGGATGGTGACCTGGATTATGTTGTCAATAACATCAACCAGGAAGCGTTTGTTTTCGAAAATACGCTAAACCCGATTGACACTAAGGACCACCATTTTATCCGATTGAAGCTGAAAGGTACTTCGAAAAACCCATCTGGCATAGGTGCCAAGGTAACCGTAAGAACCAATAAGGGAAAATTGCTGTACCACGAGCACCATCTTTCACGCGGGTACATGTCAACTGTGGAAGACATCGTGCATTTTGGCCTTGGAGCCGATGATGAGGTAGCCGAGATACAGGTTTATTGGCAAGAAGGCATGTGGCAGCGCATTGGTTCACCGGAAAAGAATAAACTGCTGACCCTCTCGATTACGGAAGCAGACGAACGGCTTTTGGAAACCCTGGATTTCCCCTTCACGCCAAAAAAGATGCAAGCCCCCATGGAGGAAATCAGTACTGACCTTGATGTGTCCTACGCGCACCCTGAAAGGGACTATATTGACTATTACCTGCAGCGTACCCTGCCCCATAAGCTTTCCCAATACGGTCCTGGCCTTGCCGTCGGCGATATAGATGGTGATGGGCTGGAAGATTTGTTGATAGGTGGGGCAGCTGGATACCCGCAGCACCTGCTTTCCCAGCAGCGGGACGGTAGCTTTACCAGCCGCGAGGTAGGAGATAGGGACGCTAGCGTTCCGGAAGATATGGGTCTACTATTGGCCGACTTTGACAATGATGGCGACCTGGATTTGTATGCCGTTAGTGGCAGTAACGAGTATGCCATTGGAGCATCCGTGTATCAGGACCGCCTTTTCCTGAATAACGGCAACGGGGAGTTCGAAGCGGACACTACTGCCTTACCCTACCATCCCCATAGTGGGACGGTAGTCAGGGGAGCGGATTTCAATGGAGACGGTTGGCTGGACGTTTTTGTCGGCGGCCGTTCGGATCAGGGACAGTATCCCTTACCGGGTAAAAGCCGAATCCTGCTAAATGCCGGGGGAAAATTCAGTGACGTAACGGCAGATATTGCTCCTGACCTGTCGGATATAGGCATGGTGACCGATGCGCTTTGGACTGATTATAACCAAGACGGCAAGGTAGATTTGTTGGTCGTAGGAGAGTTTATGGAAATAACATTTTTCACGAACATGGGGGACAGGTTAGAAAAAGCGCAGGATACAGGACTAGAGGGAATGACCGGTTGGTGGACGGGTATCACCGCGGGCGATTTTGACGGAGACGGAGATAGTGATTACCTGGTGGGGAATTGGGGATTGAACAATTTCTATCAAGTGACGGAGGAGCGCCCATTGACGCTGTATGCGAAAGACTTTGACAACAACCAAAGCATTGATCCCATTTTGTTTTCCTACCAACTAGAAGAAAAGGGGAGCTATAGCCCCTTTCCGGTACATTTTTGGGAGGACATATACGGACAGAGTCCCATGTTCCGGAAGCGATTTCAGAACTTTAAAAGCTACGCAAGGGTAGGTCTAGACGGACTTTTGTCCGAGCAGGAACGAGACGGAGCGCTTGTCTTACAGGCGAACCAACTGGCCAGCGTTTATATCGAAAATCTAGGTGATGGTACCTTTTCATGGAAGCAGTTGCCGACCTTGGCCCAGCTTGCGCCGGTGTACGGTATGGTCACGTTGGATGTAGATAGTGATGGATTTTTAGATGTGTTGCTCGTCGGGAACGACTTTGGCAACGAAGTATTCTCGGGTAGGCTGGACGCACTTACCGGACTTTGGCTTAAGGGAGACGGAACAGGCAATTTTGAAGCCGTTGGGTCTTCACATAGTGGATTTTCTGTTTTGGGAGACGGAAAAGCCTTAGTGATTATGGATAATCCTTCAGGAAATCCCATCGTCGTCGCTTCGCAGAACAGGGGGGAATTACGTATGTTTTCAATGCCGGAACGCGGGCTGGCGCAAGAAGCATTCGAACCAAGGCAGACAGACATGTCTGCTATGATCAACTATAAGGATGGCAGGGTAAGGAAAGTGGAATTTTATTTGGGCTCGGGCTTTCTTTCCCAATCTACAAGAACCCTTTATCTGAATTCTGATGTGGAATCGTTGGAAATTCGAGACTTTGAAGGTAACCTCCGTAAACTTTCTGGACCCAGCTTTGAGTAGATTGCTGTTTAATTTTGTAATTTAATTCTATCTTTGACTTTTTATTGTATGACAGCTAAATGCCAAAACTGATCCGGATCACCACCGTTCCACTTTCCTTGAAACTCCTTATCCGAGGGCAGATGAGATTTATGAAATCTGCCGGATGGGAGGTGTTGATGGTGAGCGGTCCTGGAAAGGAGTGGGATCAGGTAGCAAAATATGAAACCTGCCCTTATTTGGAAGTGCCCCTAAGTAGGAAGGTAACTCCTTGGCAGGATTTGAAGTGCCTTTGGTACCTCTACAAGCTTTTCCGCCGGGAAAACCCGGATATCATCCACACCCATACGCCCAAAGCGGGTCTTTTAGGGATGTTGGCCGCTAAGTTAGCTGGAGTAGATATCCGCATCCATACGCTTGCGGGACTTCCCTACCAAGCGGCAACGGGAAATAAACAACGTTTGCTTGTTTACCTTGAGAAGTTGACCTACCGTCTCGCGATGGAGGTATGGCCAAATGCGCATTCCTTGAAGCAGCTTATCCTCTCGGAAAAGCTGGTGGATCCTAGAAAGGTGACTGTCATTGGACACGGCTCCTCAAATGGGGTAGACTTGGATCAATTTGACCGATACAAACTTCAGGAAAACCATTTGGTCGCTGCCACCATGCGGGTTGCCCCAGGAGAGGAAGAGTTTGTAATGTTGGTAGTAGGAAGGCTGGTAAAGGATAAGGGAATTGAGGATTTGATAGATGCTTACCTGAGCTCTAAAATCACCACTAATGCGAAGCTCGTTTTACTGGGGTCTTTTGAACAGGAACTTAACCCGTTGTCCATTCAGACTATCAATCGGATCAAGGACCATCCCCGTATCGTTCAGGTCGAATGGACGGATCATGTTGCCTATTACATGGCGATTTCGGATGTTCTGATCCATCCCTCCCACCGGGAGGGATTTCCCAATGTACTCCTGGAGGCCGGGGCGATGTCATGCCCCGTTATCTGCTCGGATATTCCGGGGAATACAGAGATCATTATGCACAAGAAAACGGGACTTGTCTTTCCTGTTAAAAACATAGCTGCTTTACGGGAAGCGATGGAATTTGCGTTTGTAAAGCGGGAATTAATGCAGGCATATGCTGAAAACCTGCAACGGCATGTAGCGGATAATTATGACAGAAAAGTGGTTCATCAACAGATTCTTAAGGAATATTATCGGCTTTGGGATGAAGGAAAAAATAATTAAATTATAAAATCCGGTTTTTTTTCTTTACTATCACATTTGGTTAATTTTGATCTTTTAGACATAGGTGCGGTGAGTTTATACATGAGAAAGGCGTTATTGGTTGTGGCAGCTCTTTATTTATGCTCTTGCGTCAGCAATAGGCGGATAAATTACCTCCAAAATCTTCCAGGAGAATCTCCCATCGAACTTGGAGAGTTTATCCCGTACGCGGATGTAGATTACGAATATATTTTACAGCCATTTGATATTGTAGATATTGATTTTGCTTCAAGTAACGAAGAGTTGCTGGAGGCCTTTGAATACAAAGGTGCCACTTCAACCCGTTCTGGCGGGGGTGGAATGGGCATGGGCGGTGGAGCAATGGATATTTTCTATTTTTCCGGATATTCCTTGGACAAGGACGGTAACGTCCGTATTCCGCAGCTAGGGCTGATAAAATTGGCAGGGCTCACGGAAGAAGAGGCAAGGGATGCTATTCAATCAGCGATAAGCGCCTATTTCAAGGAAGACGTAGATGTCCGCTTACGAATAGGAGGCATCCGCTTTACGGCTTTGGGCGAGTTTAGAAGTTCCGGGACCAAAGTCATTTTGAAAAATCGCGCAACGATCTTCGATGCATTAGCCATGTCAGGAGAATCAAACATACTTGCGAAAAAAAACGAACTCTTTCTCATTCGCCAATACGATGGAGGTGTCAAAATCCATCAAATCAATCTCAATGATAGGCAATTGCTGGCATCGCCGTTTTTCTTTATCCAAAACAACGACATTTTGTATTTACAGCCCATGCAGATCAGACAGATCGGTTCCGGGGAAAACTTGTCTGCGTCCCTCCAACTCGGGATTTCCATTCTTACGGCAATATTGTTTATTTACGGAGTAACCTCGGGAATTTTTTAGCTATGGAAAATCTGGATTTGTCAAAATTCGAAGAGCAGGAGAAGCCAATCGATATCAAGTACTACATCATCAAGTACTCGCGTTATTGGCCCTTATATTGTCTTTTCATCGGGTTCGGGCTGGTGGCTGTTTTTTTGTTTCACCGCTACACCGTCGAACGGTTTGAAGTAAAAGGTAGTGTGATGATCAAACGAAATGCTTCTCCGGAAGTAAGGGTACTTGACCGCTCCAATATTTTTACCGGAAGCGAAAACCTGACAAACGATATCCTCCTTTTCACCTCGAAAAATCTCGCAGCTGAGGCATTGAAAAAGGTGCATTTTGATGTCACGTATTTGGCAGCCACCAACATTAAGGAAATCGAAATGTACAAAAATACGCCGATCCACATCGACGTAGATTGGGAGTATCCGCAGCTTGAAGAACGAAGGATGAGTTTGGAGATTCTCTCCGAACATGAATTTACGATAGGCAGAGAAGAAAAGCAGTTTCTGGAGTGGTGGAACCTGGGGTCCGATCCGGATTATTCAGATGTAGATATCTTCAATAAAGTGCACCGCTTTGGCGAGGAAGTAGAAGGAGAACGAGCCAGATTCACCGTGACGCTCCTTAATCCCGCACGGGTAGGGGACCAAGTGGGGTTTATCCTTCACCACCCAAATAGCCTTGTGGAACGGTATGCGGGGAGTGTTCAGGTAAGGCCGCTGATAAATTATGGTACCGTTTTGGAGGTAAGTATGGTGACAAAGGTCGTGGAAAAAGGAAGTGACTATGTCAATGCCCTGATGGATTCCTTTCTGGAATATGATCTGAAGGAAAAAAACCAGATTTCTGAAAATGCCTTACGCTTTATAGAGGAACAATTGTACATCGTCGAAGACTCGCTCAATTCGGTAGAGCGTAGAATGCAGAATTTCAAAGTCAGCAATAAGCTTCTGGACGTAAACGCTGAATTCGGAGGGGTTCTCAATAATATTCGAGCCCTTGAAGAAAACATCCAAGCCATCGATTTTGAGCTGTCCTATTACAACTCCCTACGGGATTATTTGCTCCGCAAAGGAGAAAGCTATGAAGAAGTGGTGGCCCCATCTGTGGTAGGGATCAACGATGGCTTACTAAACGGACTTGTTCAAAACCTAGTTACGCTCTCGCTTGATAGGCGCAAGCTATTGAGTATAGTAAATGAAAATCATCCCGACGTGTTGGTGTTGGATCAGCAGGTAGAACGGCTTCGGGACAACGTTTTTGAGAACATAGAAAATCTGATCAAAAACACGGAAAACAAAAAGCGTGAGAACGCTGAAAAACTCCGTTCCTATGATAGGCAATTTTCAAATTTGCCCCAAGCCGAATCAAATTACACGAATATATTCAGAGAGTATAAGCTTAGGGAAAGCCTGTATACGTACCTGTTGGAAAAACGGGCAGAGGCTGGGATTGCGAAGGCGTCGAACATCTCCGACAATTCTATCGTGGATTATGCCAAAAGGGGCATATTGATTTTCCCGAAGAAGACACAAAACTATTCCTATGCCGTTGGCCTTGGGTTTTTCATCCCATTTGGATTTTTGCTGGCGTTCCACTACCTGAACAACAGGATTATGGATCAAATTCAGCTGAAAAGCATTCTAAAAATTCCTCTGCTTGGAACCATTGGCTATAGCGACAAGGAGACCAACCTGCTTGTAGCGGATCACCCCAGGGCTTTGGCATCTGAATCCTTCCGTTCCCTGAGGTCTGCGCTATTCTATATCGCCAGCGAAAAGAAATGCAAGAAAATCTTAGTGACCTCAAGTATTTCCGGTGAGGGTAAAACCTATATTAGCATCAACTTGGCCTCTGCCATGGCGCTGAGTGGAAAGAAAACCTGTCTTATGGGTTTGGATCTTCGGAAGCCAAAGTTATCGACCTACTTAAATGTTTCCAACCAAAAAGGCTTATCGAGTTTTTTGGTTGACAAGCACACACAGAGTGAGATTATCCTGGAGACAAGCTACGAGAACCTCTACATTGTACCCTCGGGCCCGGTTCCGCCAAACCCCTCCGAGTTGTTGCTGAAGGATAAAATGAAGCATTTTCTCGAACACCTAGAAAGCGAGTTTGATATTATTGTTATGGACTGTCCGCCCGTAGGGCTAGTGTCGGAGACGATGGATTTACTCCGTTTTTCCGACGTTAATCTCTACATTGTGCGCTACGATTTCACCCACCGAAATCACCTGCTGATGATCAATGACCTTTACGCCAGCGATCAGGTGCGGGATTTCTATGCGATATTCAACGGATTGAAAAGCGGTGGAGACACCTATGACTTCGGCGGATACAACTATGGGTACGGCTACAATTATTCCTATATGAAGAAGAGTGGCTATAGTGGGAATTACTATGAAGATGAACAAAAGATAAAGAAGGGGTGGTTAAGTAATTTTGTTTCCAAGTTTAGGGTTTAAAAAGAAAAAAATGGAAAAATCAATTTTAATTACAGGAGGAGCGGGTTTTATTGGCTCCCACGTGGTCCGACTTTTTGTGACCAAATATCCAGGGTATAGAATCATCAACCTGGATAGTCTAACGTATGCGGGAAACCTGCTAAATCTTACGGACATAGAAGGTGCGCCAAATTACCATTTTGCAAAAGTAGACATTCAGAATGAATCTGCACTTGAGAAGGTATTCAACCAGTTTCAGGTGAGCGATGTTATCCATCTGGCAGCGGAATCCCACGTGGATAGGTCCATCACGGATCCCTTGGCCTTTGTAAATACAAATGTAATCGGTACTATCAATTTGCTGAACGTTGCAAAGAGCTTCTGGCCGGATAAGGAAAACCACTTGTTTTACCATATTTCTACCGATGAAGTTTACGGATCCTTACACGATGGCGGGTTTTTCTTAGAAACTACCCCTTATGACCCACAGTCTCCGTATTCCGCCTCAAAAGCAAGTTCTGACCATTTTGTCCGCGCTTATGCCAATACCTATAAGCTCAAGACGGTAATCTCAAATTGTTCAAATAATTATGGCCCTAATCAGTTTCCGGAAAAACTGATTCCGCTATGCATTCATAACATCAGAAACAACAAACCGCTGCCGATATATGGAAAAGGTGAAAACGTGCGGGACTGGCTCTATGTGGTTGATCACGCCAGGGCGATTGATGATATATTCCACCGTGGTGTGGCCGGCGAAACCTACAATATCGGCGGGTTTAATGAGTGGAAAAACATTGATATCGTACGCCTTCTTTGTAAAATCATGGACAAAAAGCTTGGTAGGCCGGAAGGCACATCTGCTGAGTTGATTACCTTTGTCAAAGACAGGGCCGGACATGACCTTCGCTATGCAATAGACGCGTCGAAGATTCAGTCGGAATTAGGGTGGGAACCCAGCCTTACCTTCGAGACCGGTATCGAGAAGACCGTGGACTGGTACTTGGAAAACGAGGAATGGCTTAACGGCGTTACCTCTGGGGATTACCAAAACTATTATGACCAACATTACGGATAATTAATTCCACCTACCAATGAAACAATACCATCAGTTGCTGCAACATATCTTGGATAATGGGATCCAAAAAGGTGACCGCACCGGAACAGGAACGATCAGTGTGTTCGGGTATCAGATGCGTTTTGACCTTCAGGAGGGGTTTCCGCTGGTGACCACGAAGAAGTGCCACATCCGTTCCATACTGCATGAGTTACTTTGGTTTCTTAAGGGCGATACAAATATTGGCTATCTAAAGGAAAACAACGTGTCTATCTGGGATGAGTGGGCAGATGAATCAGGTGATTTGGGTCCGGTATATGGCTATCAGTGGCGGCATTGGCCTGATGGCAAAGGTGGAGAGATTGACCAAATAAAAAACCTTATCCATCAGATTAAAACAAATCCAAACTCCAGAAGACTTATTGTAAGTGCCTGGAACGTTGCTGATGTGGACCAAATGGCTTTGCCTCCCTGTCACCTGCTTTTCCAATTTTATGTGGCAGACGGCAGGCTTTCGTGCCAGTTGTATCAGCGAAGTGCGGATGTTTTTCTAGGTGTTCCGTTTAATATTGCTTCCTATGCGCTCTTTTTGCACATGGTGGCCCAGGTATGTGACCTACAGGTAGGAGAGTTCATCCATACCTTTGGTGATGCACACCTTTATAACAATCACTTGGATCAGGCACGGCTACAGCTAAGCCGTACCTGTAGGCCTTTGCCGCAGTTGCGGTTGAATGCTGAAGTAAAGGATATTTTTGGTTTTAAATATGAGGATTTTGAAATTCTAAATTACGATCCCCATCCCCATATCAAAGCAGCCGTTTCGGTGTAGCCTTACAAAGAGGTCAAACGTAGAAAAACCACGAGGGTATATAAAGATAAGAAGAGGCTGTCCGAAAAGGGCGGCCTTTTTTATGCGGCTAATCTTCCGGATAATCCGATAAAGTTCGATTTTCGGCTATTTCGGGTTACCGACAAAAGAATAAGATAGTTTTCGCATATAACCGCCGTTACAGAGCCTGGT
>WGNT01000046.1 GCA_016124425.1 Cytophagales bacterium | reverse complement strand
ATGAGATTCATCGGGTTTATTTCCTTAGCTGCATTAGCACTTTCCATAAGTTGTGCGCCGAACAAAAAGTTGATTTATCTTCAAAACCTTGAGGGGAATGAAGTGATTTACGAAGACTCATTAATACGATACGCTACGACTGAATACCGGCTGCAATACAACGATGTCGTTGACGTTCAAGTCCATACCATGGATGAGGCGATGAATGAATTTTTCAATATCCGACCGATACTTAATATGCAGACCCAACAAATGGCAGGAGCCTCTGGCGGGGATATTTACTATGTCACCGGACATACCGTAAACAAAGAAGGATTTATTGAACTTCCCCTACTCGGAGAAATACCCGTAAAAAACAAAACCCTGGAAGAAGTAAAGGATGAAATAAGTGAAAGCCTGAAAACATACATAACTACTGATGATTTTTATGTGAGGGTAAAATTGGGGGGCATTCGGTTTAGCACGCTTGGAGAGTTTAGAAATCCCGGCAAACACGTGGTATTGCAGGATAGAATGACCATATTGGAAGCCATTGCTCATTCAGGTGATTTAAGGGTGACGGCAAAAAGAGACGAAATATTGCTATTACGGCAATATCCAGAAGGGACTAAGCTTCACCGGGTAAATCTTACGGACAGAAATTTGGTAACTAGCCCTTATTATTTTATTCAGCCCAACGATCAACTGTATGCCGAACCACTGCGAGTAAGGGAATTAGGTACAGGCGAAAACCTAGCCCAGTCCCTACAGCTTGTCATTTCGTCTATTACAGCTGCCGTGTTGATATTAAATCTGATATTGAATTAAACGTATTTTATGGAACCAACTAATTCCTCTCCCTTTAATGCGGAAATGAGCGAAGATGAGATTGACTTAAAGGAGATTTTATTTCGATATTTGAGCCATTGGAAAATGATCGTAGTCTGTGCCATTGTTGGGCTGGCATTGGCGGTTTTTTTTAACAAAGTAGTTACTCCCATTTATTTGGTTGAAGCCTCAGTACTAATTAAGGACGAAGAAAGTGGTATGCTTGGTGCCGATATTTTTGAATCTGTGGGCTTCAGTATGCCGAAGAACAATGTGGAAAATGAAATCGGAATTCTGCGTAGTTATTCGCTTATTGGAGAAACGCTCAACGAATTAAACCTTAATGTCCAGTATTTTGAGGATGGTTTGTTGAGAAAGTCAGAACTTTATTTGACTTCCCCAATTCTTGTAGAGGTAGATTGGAGACATCCCCAGCTGACCGAAGGCATGATTTCGATACAGCCAACAAGCAATGGTAGATTTATGCTAGTTGTCGAAGATGCCGGTTTTTATTTATATACTCCGTCCGATCCCACATATAAAACAGAAGTGGAATATCTTGCCTTGCAAGAAAAGGAATATTCATTTGGTGAATGGATAATTGGAGAAAGTCACAAATTCCGGGTTACCAATTTGGGTATTGAAGATGGGATCAAAACATATGTAAAAATAACCGACACCTCGGCCCTTACAGAAACATACCGAGAGCTCCTCTCGGTGAGTACCACAAATAAACTTGCCACTGTACTCAATCTTAATATTGAATTAAGTAGCCGGAAAAAAGGAGCCGATTTCTTAAACAAACTAATGGAAGTATATCTTCGCAGAGAACTGAATGAAAAAAACAGGACAGCGGATAATACCATTTTCTTTATTGACCAACAGCTTTCCGGAATTACGGACTCTTTGTCGTTTATAGAAGACCGGCTAGAAAGCTACCGTAGCCGTAATAATGTATTCAATCTTACGGATGAAGGTTCCTTGATATTTCGTCGAATGGAAGAGTTGGAGCAGGAAAAATCAAGGGTTGAACTATCTCTTTCCTACTACACCTCTATGGAGGAATACCTAAAAGATGAACAGCTTAACGATCTGATCTCTCCTTCTTTTATCGGAGTACAGGATCCCCTATTGAATGCGCTTGTGGTTTCGCTGGCGGAGCTGCAAAGTGAAAAAGTACGGCTATCAGCTTCATTTTCCGATGAAACTCCCGCCGTAAGGGAAGTTAATTCCAAGATAAAAAATACACAACGGGCACTAGCTGAGAACCTAAGAAACGCCAAAACCAATGCCCAAAACTCGCTTAACGAAATCAATGACCGAATCGCACGTGCAGAAAGCGAAGTAAATCGTCTTCCCGCAACGGAAAGAAACCTGCTCAGCATTCAAAGGCAGTTTTCCATCAACGAAAATATCTATATCTACCTCCTTGAGAAAAGAGCTGAAGCAGAAATTACCCGTGCCTCAAATTATCCAACACACGCCATCATCGACGAAGCGAGGTCACAAAGTAAACCTGTCTTTCCGAAGCCTTTGTTGAATTACATTATCGGCCTTTTTATTGGTGTGATTGTTCCCATTGGATTTATTACTATTAGGGATCTATTTAATACAAAGGTATCTGATCCCCACGAAGTGGAGAAAAAACTCCGGGTACCTTTGATCGGGTTAATTGGACATAGTCCATATGAAAGCTCTCTTGTTGTGAAAAACAACCCTAAATCAGTAATCACAGAGTCTTTTCGAAACGTAAGGGCTAATATGAGCTACCTGACACATTCTCAGAAAAAACTCATTGTAGCGCTTTCCTCGTCCATATCCGGTGAGGGAAAGACATTCTGCTCCATAAATCTGGCGTCCATTTATGCCATTTCCGGCAAAAAAACACTTTTAGTTGACCTGGATTTACGCAAGCCAAGGATCGCCTCCGACTTTAACTTGGTCAATGATAAAGGCATTAGTACTTATCTGAGTAGGGACGGACATTGGAAGCCAATGATTAAGCCTAATGTCATGCCAAATCTTGACGTCCTGCTTTCCGGGCCTATACCGCCAAATCCCTCGGAGCTTATCTTACAAGAAAAATTTGTAACGCTAATAAGCGAGCTCAAAGAGGAATACGACATCATTGTACTAGACTGTCCGCCTGTTGGGTTGGTCTCCGAAACCCTAGAAATCTTCAAGCACTCGGATATCAACATCATGATATTACGCCAAGAATATTCTGAAAAAAGTGCCTGCGATTATATCAATTCACTCCATGAACAGAATGGCGTTAAGAAACTTTACACCGTGCTTAATAGCGTTGTCAACAAAACAAATTATGGCGGGTACGGGAAATACGGTTATGGATCGAGCTACGGCTACGGCCAAAATGGGTATGGATACCATGAGGAAAACATACCAACCCGCGGATGGAAGAAGCTTTTTCAGCGTTCGTCGAAGAAATAATGCCGGCAGGGAAGTGTATCTCGTTGTCGGAAGATAGATGCACTAGGTATGAAAACAGATAGGGTAGCCACCTACCCAAGAGTCGCGTCTATACATTGGGGACGCTATTTATTCCGTACAAATCGGCTTGCCTTCGATTTCGACAAGGCAATAGACGATGTGATTGCGTTATGACGCCGGATTCTTCAACATCAGCGGCGGATTTACAGCTAGAATAAGGTTGTGTCAACAGCGTTGCGAGATGAGATTTTAGCATTTTTATATAAACGGTGCAGCCTGATTTTTGTGATTTTTTGTAGATTTATCGCTTAAGACCTAGACCTTGGTGGCTTCGGTATCTTCCCAAAATAATCACTTCCCAAGATGTTGCTTCAAAAGAGTTTGCTGCTGGTTGTAATCTGCCTCGTAACACAATATTCGGCAGCTTTTTCATTATTTACAGAAGCAAAAGATCCTCCAATTCGAATCCCCCAGAACTTTATCCACCCCGGCATACTACAAACTAGGGATGATCTGGAATACGTGCGCAAAAAAGTCCTTGAAAAGGATCACGCATTCCAGCATGCCTTTCAAAACCTGAAAGATGCCGCTCCTCTCGATTTCGAGCCTAAGGTGTATACATATGTCGTCAGAGGGTCTTACGGAAGGGAGGGCCAAGGTCACAGAGAGCTTTCCGCAAGTGCCAATGCTGCCTATTGCCATGCGCTTCTTTGGTACATTACGGAGGACAGTGTCCATGCGGAAAAAGCCATCGAAATACTCAATGCATGGTCAAGCCGCTTGTGGGGCTTTGACGGAAACGACGCCAAACTCATTGCTGCACTTACGGGGCAACACTTTGTGAATGCTGCCGAAATTCTACGCTACACGGACGCAGGATGGAAGGAGGAGGATATTGAGACCTTCACCAAGATGATGCTTACCGTCTTTTATCCTGTCATGGAAGACTTTTTCGCAGAAGCAAACGGAAACTGGGATGCCGCCATGATAAATACCCTGTTAGGAATAGGTGTGTTTACCGATAGGCCGGATATCTTCGAGAAAGCCGTTGATCGCTTCTATTGGGGACCTACCAACGGCGGCATCACCAAATACATCTATCCAAACGGACAGTGTCAGGAAAGCATCCGGGATTGGCCTCACGTACAACTGGGCTTAGGAGAATTTGCCAAAGCAGCGCAAGTAGCTTGGACTCAGGGATTGGATTTTTTTGGTGTATCCGGCAATAGGCTCGCCCTGGGTTTTGAATATACAGCGAAATACATGCTTGGGTCAGATGTTCCTGTATACGGTCCGATCTCTTCAAGAGGCAGGGGTAACTTTCGGGATATCTATGAACCTGTTCTGACCCATTATACGCTCCAACGCGGAATGGCAATGCCCTATACCGAAAACGCCATTAAAGAGACAAGGCCCACTTCAGGGCTAGGCTTTTTATCCGCTCAACGCGTACCGGCAACAGCAGGTATCAAAAGTGACGGTTCAGACACCCCTTTAGCAAAGGCTCAAAAACAAACTGGTGCCGAAAAAAACCCGACCTACGAACGTCCCAATCAGGCGATTTTTGTCAAACCGGGTCAATCCGTCCAGGATGCGCTCAATCGCGCTGCCGCTAATAAGGGCTGGGTGATTCTCGGAAAAGGAATCCACGTCTTAACCGAAACAATACATATTCCAAGCGGCGTCACGCTGGCCGGCGAGGGACTGGAAACTGTTTTATGGCTCGAAGGATCAGTAGCCTCATTGACAGTGAAAAGCCAGCAACATCCCGCGTCAGCAATCACCATCCGAGATATGGTAATTGAAGGCGCCACAAACGTAGATCCCGGAACAGATCCCAATCAGGGTGGCCGAAGCCGTTCCCGCATGTCTGCCCCCTCAAGGGAAGGAATTGTCTTCAGCGGGGAAGCAGTAGGCAGTATCAGCCAGATACAGCTAGAAAATCTGACAGTGCGTCATTTTACCAAACACGGGGTTTCCATCCGGGGGGCCTCGGATGTGCGTGTGATTAACTGTGACTTCAGCGACAATGGCTCAAATGTTGTTCCCGGCGAAGGTCTCCACCACAACCTTCACTTGATTCATGTCCGAGGGGCGGTGGTCGAAAACAGTCGTTTCAGTTCATCCCCGTGGGGAAGCGGCCTTTATATATCCCATAGTGGAGCTATACAGATCGCTAACAATGAGTTTTCAAGAAACAGGCGACATGGCGTGCAGCTGCTTGCCTGTGAGAATACCACGGTGGAAAACAACCTGTTTGAAGGAAATGACGGACATGGCCTATTTGCGACATCAAGGAGATCCGAACCGGTATCCGCGGAAATCAGAAACAACCTGTTGCGAAATAATGGCGGCGCTGGCCTACGGCTGGACGATCCGGACAAGTTTCCCATGCAGCCAAATTTGCTCGTGGACAACCGCGTTCCTGAAGGAGCCACTGCCCCCGTATTGACGGATGAGGAGTTATCGGCACTATTGAAAAGCCTTAATCTAGACGATCCGGCCTTACGGGCAATAAAGCAGGCTGAAGGAAATCATGTGCTGGCAGCTAGAGAATTGCTCGCTTATTTCCGACAAAGACAACCGGTGCTGCACCCTATGGTAGAAGAAAAGGCCAATGAGGCAGATCTGGCACTTGCGGACAGCGCATTGAGGCACGTTATGCGGGGACAGCCTGCCTATCCCCTTTTTGACGTGGGTAGGAACATTGATTGGGGAGCAAGGCCTGTTCCTGATAATGAATGGGTTTGGCAACTTAACCGCATGACCTTTTGGACGGCAATAGCCAAGGCCTACTCCGCCACGGGAAACAGCCAATATGTCTCGAGTTACGCGCATCAGCTTACTGACTGGGTCAGAAAGAATCCCAGAGATGAACAGCATGGCTACGCCTGGCGTTCGATTGAGGCGGGTATACGCGGCTATGCCTGGACCGGCCACTTTCTTCACTTCCTCCATGCGCCAGAATACACACCGGAAGTGTTGATCGCATTTTTAAAAAGCTGCCAAGATCATGCCCAATTCTTGATGACTTCTTACAAAACCGGAAGCAACTGGGCACTTATGGAAGCTGAGGGAATGGCCTTTGTTGCCATGACCTTTCCCGAATTCACAAATGCTGAGACTTGGCTAAAAGAAGCAGTTGATAGGCTAAATCAAGAAATCACAAAACAGGTCTATCCAGACGGACATCAGCGTGAACTGGCATTTGGCTATCATACCGGTAGTATTGCCTGGTTTTTAAGAACCTACGAAATGGCCAAGCGAGTTAATAAAGATTCCCTCTTCTCAGAAAATTACTTGGACTTGATCGAAAAGATGTGTGAGGTACCGATGAAACTCGCTTTTCCCAATGGCACAACTCCCCAATTTGGAGATGCATGGACCGGAAGACCGGGCCAATATTATGCGTCACTGAAGAAGTGGAACCAGGTGTTTGGTAGACCTGATTTCCTGTATGTGGCCACAGAAGGTGCAGCGGGCGTGATTCCAGATGCAACAGCCTTCGCCTATCCATATAGTGGGCTTTATTCTATGCGAAGCTCATGGAAACCGGATGCGATAAGCTTGGTATTGAAATGCGGACCTGATGGCGGAGGCCACAGTCATCCGGACAATGGAACCTTTGAACTATATGCCGGAGGGAGAAGTCTTATGCCTGACTCAGGTAGTTTTATTTACAGTGGGGATCCGGAGGGCCGTGCATGGTTTCGGCAAACTAAGGTTCACCAAACGCTTACACTTGACGGCGAAAATGCGGCCTATGCTCCAACGCTACATCTTTGGAAACCGGGCGAAAACGTTGATCAGCTGGTCGTGGAAAATCAAAGCTACCCTGATCTTGCGCATAGAAGAGCGGTACTATTCATCGATAAAGCGTACTTTATCATCATTGATGAGGCACTTGGAAAGGCATCAGGGGTCTTAGATCTAAATTTTCAACTGGCGCCGGGCCCTTATTCTTTAGATCCCGGGAAACTCACCGCACAAACGAGGTTTAATGAAGGGTATAACGTAAAAGTACAAACGCAGCAAAAGGCGGAGATAACGATGGTAGAAGCAGAAGGCAAGGTGTCATTTATCTACACCCAAAAAGAACCAAGACCTGCATTTAGCTTTCAGGTAGAGAAAAATGCGAAATCAAAGGGATACCGGTTTTTAACCGTTATAATTCCCTTTAAGGAAACCCTTCCCCAGATATCCGTTAAACTACTGGGCAATCCAAAATTAGGGGCACGAAGTTATGACCTGGAAATCAACGAGGATGGAACGACCCGCTACGAACGGGTCGCATGGTAATAGTTCTTCTTTCCCATAAATCGGATACTGCATTTTCGTTTGCTGAAGATATCATAAAACTGATTTTTCCCACTTGCCAAATCCGTCCCCGCGCTGTTGTTGAAAACCCATGGAAACACCTGCAAAAAGAGGATAACCAACTTGCCGATTGGGTTGGCGAATTAAATGCTTCAATTAATTTATAGATTGACTTTTTTGACAAAAAGACAGAAGATTTCATGTATTTTTCAAATATAAGTGCAATATTTAACAATATAAGATACATTTATCCTTTATATACAGCATTTTGAACTTCAGGTACAAAAAAGATCAGATCAGTAGGTTTCGCTTTTTATCGGAAAAGATATGTGGAAAAAAATTTTAGATTCTTTGTTTCTTGTTAACCTGAGTAAATCCAACGATCCGGTCTATCGTACGAGGTTGACTATACTTTCATGGGGCTACCTATCTACCGCTTTATGCTATGTGCAGTGTGTTTTGGTCGCCTCACTTTTTGGCGAACTTCAAGATTTTACGTTTTTTCTTTTGCCGGTGTTACTTTTTCATATCGGGCTGTATATGTTACTCATTTACACGGAATGGTTGATAACACTCACTCATATCAAAATCGTGCTATTGATACTTCCCATTTTGACCAATGCGTTAATTATGCACGACAGTGTGATATGGATCTTGGATGTCGCTGCCTTCTTTAACATCCTAATATTGAGTATCATTATCCTTCCCCAACGATGGATAATTTTTTATTTTATACTCGCTGTTATCCCCCTTTCATTGGGTTACTTCACCTATGGGGATTCCGAGTATGACGCGTTACTTTTTGGCTATGAGGGTGGAGATATGGTTTTTATATCTGTGTTAAGCTACCTTTTTCTTGTGGCTGCCATTTCGTTGATATTGATTAAAGACGCGCTTTTAAAATCCTTCACAAAGTTGTCCGACCAGTCCCGCCTACTAAAAGAACAAAAGGACGATTTGAAGGCACAGGCCTTGGCTCTACAAGCGTCAAATCAGGAGCTCGAGCATAAGAGACAGGCGGCTCAAGAGGCAAAAGAGGGCGCCGAACGGGCAAACAAAGCCAAAAGTACCTTTCTTGCCACAATGAGCCATGAAATCAGGACCCCACTAAATGGAGTCTTGGGTATGGCAGGATTGTTAAAGGAAACTCCCTTGGACCAAGAGCAACGGGATTATACCGATATCATTTGTTCTAGCGGCGAATCACTTCTTAACGTGATCAACGATATTTTGGATTTCTCTAGACTGGAATCGGGAGATGTAGAAATTGATCCCTACGACTTCAATCTGCGGGTCTGCATTGAAGATGTTCTGGACCTTTTCTCGAGAGAAGCATCCAAAAAAGGAATAGACCTCATTTACATGCTTCCGGTAGAGATTCCTGCTATGATGCATGCTGACGGCATGCGGGTAAGACAGGTATTAATGAATCTGATCAACAATGCCATAAAGTTCACGTTTTCGGGAGAGGTCTTACTAGAAGTTGAGGTTGTCAGCAAAAGTAAAAAGCAATGGACACTTACCTTTGCGGTAAAAGATACGGGCATAGGCATTCCGGAGGACAAGTTGACCCGGCTATTTAAATCATTTACCCAGGTAGACGCGTCTACCACTCGAAAGTATGGTGGAACCGGGCTAGGACTGGCGATATCTAAGCATTTGGTAAACTTAATGGGGGGCAGTATAGGTGTTGAAAGCCAGGAAGGGAAAGGAAGTATGTTTTTCTTTACACTAACGATGCGCGAGACCGTCGAAACCCAGTCTATTGAACCCAAAAGGGACGTTACAAGCCTTAGCGGCAGAGATATTCTTATCGTGGATGATAACCTAACCAACCTAAAAATACTAGACCTTCAGCTGAAGAATTTGGGTATGACTCCCTTTTTGGCTTCCTGTGCCGATACCGCGCTCAATATCCTGGAAAAGGTAGACAAGATCGAGCTAATAATTACCGACATGGACATGCCACACAAAAACGGAGTAGATTTGGCAAAAGAGATAAGGGCCCGTTTCGTCAATAAGTCTGTCATCTTACTTAGCTCCATAGGGGACCGGTCTAAACGGAAACATCCAGGGCTTTTTATGGAGGTCCTGAATAAACCTGTAAAATACAACGCGCTGATAGATGCCATTAAAACAAGTTTGAACGTAACGTTCACCAAAGGTCAATTTGCGCCTGTTCCCATTGTCAAAAAGCTAGAAGAAGACTTTTCAAGTAAGTATCCTTTGCGCATTTTAGTCGCTGAAGATTTACCTATCAATCAAAAATTGATATTGATGATCCTTACACGTTTAGGCTATACACCGGATTTTGTAGGGGATGGACTTCAAGCGGTAGAAAAAGCAACAAGGCAAGCATACGATCTAATTTTTATGGACGTTCAAATGCCTCAATTGGATGGATTGCAGGCTACCGAACAAATCCGTTCCGTATTGGCGGAAAAGTCACCTATCATCGTCGCCATGACTGCCGGTGCAATGCAGGAGGATAGGCAGCAGTGTATCGCGGCCGGTATGGATGATTATATTTCAAAGCCTTTGGAAATCGGGAGGCTAAAGGACATCCTGAAAATTTCTGCCAATCGCATAAAGTTAGCGACTAGCCGCAGTAAGAAGGCAACTAGTGAAAAGGATTAGACAGTCATTCTGTTTATGCTTATGCAAACATATCCCAAAAATGCATTCCTGATAGGTACTAACTAAGACAGTCCTGCATACCTGAAACCAAGTGAATATTGATTGCCTTCTGCGGAAAAAAATGTACCCATTTTGGGCCGTTAAATACTTTTGGTTTTGAGATGGGTTTATTTCGGGGAGGGTTATTTGTCAGCTTATTGGAACTAAGAAGCATAAAAAAGGGTCTCCCTTCCGGAAGACCCTTTCGATAGATGATGAATGTTTTTATTCTGGTAAAAGCACGCCGTCTATTACGTGAATTACGCCATTACTTCCGCTAAGATCCGCTGCAGTTACTTTAGCACCGTTGATCATGACGTTACCTTCAGAAATGGATACCGTCAGTGATTGGCCATTCAACGTTGGCACAACCTGACCGTCTGAAAGATCAGCTGCCAACACATTGCCTGATACTACGTGAAACGTTAGGATCCCGGTAAGTTGGTCTTTGTTTTCAGGTAATAATAATGACTCAACTGTACCCTCAGGCAAGGCTGCAAAGGCATCGTTGGTCGGTGCAAAAATGGTGAATGGACCGTCTCCGCTTAAGGTTTCAACTAGTCCTGCCGCAGATACAGCTGCTACTAAGGTAGTGTGGTCTGGCGACCCTACAGCGATGTCTACTACTGTCTTTGGCTCCTCAGCGGGAACTTCTACTACCTCTTCGGTCATTACTTCTTCTTCCGTTGTTTCCTTAGGGGCATTTCCACAGCTGTATAGCAACCCTGTGGCCATTACTAAGATTCCCAATGATAATACGCTTAATTTTTTCATGTGAAATGTCTTGGTTTAGATATGTACAGTAAACCACCAAGACCGCTAAAAGTTTTAAATACCTCAAAAAGAATTATTTATTTACCGATTAACAAAAAAAAACACCCAAAATCGAAACATTATGTTAGTGTAAAAACTACTGAATGACTAAGATTGAATCTCCCTCAGATCCCGAATTGTCTCAAGTGGTGGTCCAAATGCTTGTAAATTACCTTGCCCCATTCCGCTGTATTAAGGGGACCAAAAACCGGATGAGGTGCCGTCAAGGGGTGTTGGTGGCTATGAAACTTTCGCACCAAATCCACAAAAATCTTTCGTTCCTCCTCAAACCTATCGGAAGCAATTTGTCCTTTCATATCAAAAACTTTTTTTCCTCTCACATTTCTAGGAAATTTTGGTAATACGTTCATCCAAAAAAACTTCGCAATCCCTTGCCTCACAGATGCCTTTCTGATCGTCCCTTTCCATTTCAAAACGGACAAGTTGGTCACATTACAGTGACCAAGCATTTCTGCAGCGTTCATTGTTCCCCACAAAGGGACTGTATCTACCTTTAACAGACCAACTCTAGAGACAAGCCCTTCTGCCGCAGATATATCCAATACCGTCTTATGCATCGTCTGTTTCGGGTCAAGTCAATACTGCTTTTACCACGTGACCATGCACACCCGTCAAGCGGATATCCCTTCCACCAAAATGATAGGTCAGGTGCTTGTGGTCTACGCCCAACAAATGGAGTATGGTGGCATGCAAGTCATGAATGCTTACGGGGTTTTCCACCACGCGGTAGCCGTAATCGTCGGTTTGTCCGTAGATGGTACCTCCTTTGATGCCGGCGCCGGCCATCCACATGCTAAACGCAGAAGGATTATGGTCCCGGCCATCGGTACCCTGGGCGAAGGGTGTACGACCAAACTCTCCGGACCATACCACCAGTGTCTCCTCAAGAAGACCACGGGACTTCAAATCCTTAAGCAACCCGGCAATGGGTTGATCCACCGCGTGGGCGTTACGTTCATGTCCATCCTTTAGGTTGCTGTGCTGATCCCAACGGTCTACCCCGCCCACCATCGGACAAGTCAGTTCGACAAAACGGACGCCCCGCTCCACCAATCTACGGGCCATCAGGCACTGCGCCCCATAGTTTCGGGTGTTTGGGTCCGAATCGTGAAGGCCATAAAGTCGTTTGGTTGCCTCCGATTCAGCTTTGAACTCGGTAAGTTCAGGTACAGAAGACTGCATCTTATAAGCCAGTTCATAATTGGCTATCGCCGCTTCCACTTCCGCCGGGGACCCGACTGCTCCCAACCTACTTTGATCCATTTGCTGGATAAAATTTAATTTATCCCGCTGACTGCTGCCTTCTCCGGCATAGGGATTAATATTGGCTACAGGTTCATCCCCTACTTTCATGATAGAAGCCTGATAATCTGCGGGGAGAAACCCATTTTTGAAATTGTCCACCCCACCCGGCGGCACAAGCCCCCCGTCTAGCACGACATACCCAGGCAAATTCCCATTGTCTGTGCCCAACCCGTAATTGATCCATGCGCCCATGCTTGGTCTTCCCTGCAGTCCGCTCCCTGTATGTAAAAAATAATTGGCGTTTGTGTGTTCGGGAAAATTGGACACCATGGACCTGATCAGCGCCAAATCATCCACGCACGTGGCGATGTGCGGAAAAAGCGTACTTACAGGCATGCCGCATTCGCCGTATTGCTTGAATTCCCAAGGACTCATCAGTATTTTACCGTTATTGTTAAATTGGGTAGCATCCACCTTGAATTTGGGATCAAGACCGTTTTCTTTTGCCAGTCTGGGTTTAGGATCGAAGGAATCTACCTGCGAAACTCCCCCGTCCATATACAAAAAGATCACATTTTTAGCCTTAGGAATAAAATGGGGCGTTTGGGCTAGGGAATCGAGCAGCTTTCTGGGAGATCCCTGCTTAAGGGAAGGCTTACAAGCAGCAGCCATTCCGCCCAACATGCCCATAAAGGCAACGGATCCAAAACCACATTTACACAATTCAAGCATTTCTCTTCGCCCCATGGGGCGGCTAAACGGGCTACTCATCGCTTTACATTAGGTAGATAAATTCCTTTACATTAAACAGCGCGTGGCAGAACTCCTTCCATACCGCTGCGGTTTCCAAAACCTCCGCTTCACGGAAACCAACTTCTTTCTGCCATTGCTGTATAAAAGCACGTGCTGAAGCGCTCTCTTCAGGTGTGGGGTTCCGTGAAAACAACAACTGGTAAATACGCGCTACACGATCATCCACAGTATTCGCATTCGAGCTTATCAAGCTTTCAGCCATTATTTCTGCCTGATGAATGACGAAAGGGTCATTCATGAGTAACAACGACTGGGAAGGCACATTCGTCACATCTCGCTTGCCAAAAGCGGTAAAAGGGGTAGGAAAATCGAATGTCTGAAGTACATGGGGCAGAAAATTTCTCCTTACCTCCAGGTAGATACTCCTACGTCCATCTCCATCAATGGGACCAGAAGTACCGGGTCTGCCCCTCCCCTGCATAAAACCAGTGAGGTGTACCTTTACAGACGGACCATATGCCATAGTATCCAGATTACCCGAAGCTGCCAGTAGCGCATCCCGAATCGCCTCTGCTTCGAGTCTTCGCACAGGATACCTCGCCAAGAACAGGTTTTCGGGATCTTTTTCAACCACATCTTCAGCCGCAGCTGTGCTCCGCTGAAAGGTTTCGGAAAGTACTATTGCCCGAATCAGCTGTTTTATTGACCAGCCCTCCTTTTGAAATCGAATCGCAAGAAAATCCAGTAATTCCGGATGCGTAGGGAGCTTGCCTTGCAGTCCGAAATTATCTACAGACTCTACTATACCCCTCCCAAAAAGGTGGTGCCAAATCCGGTTGGCCATCACCCGGGCAGTAAGCGGGTTTTCCGGCGCCAAAATCGCCTCGACCATCTCCTGCCGGCCACTTCCAGAATTGTTGATAGCGGAAGCGCCTCCGGAAATACCTGGTAAGAAGGCTCTCGGAACGGCATCTGCTGACAACTCCAGGTGGTTTCCGCGAATAAATACCGGGCTTTCTATTTTGAAGCCGTCAGTTACGCCACTAAAAAAGACAGAATCCTTGACTTCCATTGTCAACTCGCCAATCCTTTTTAGGGTCTCTTTCTGATTTGCGTTGAGTAACACAGGAGACTTCTTCGACAATAGGTCGTTTATTTGTGTGATCTCCTCGGGGGAAGACTCCTGTGACTGCCAGTTTTCTATAGAAACACTAACCTCATTTACATCGTTTGGAGCGTATAGAGGCGGTTCTTGCCACTCGTTGTCAAAAGCTATAGCATATTCAACCTCCACATAACCTTCCGCATCTTGCACATAATTATGTCGCCGATACTCTCCCGGTAATACTTCTATATACGCTTTATGCCCCTTCCATTGTCCGATATCAAACACCATGTTTTTCCACTCCTCCGACGAAACACCCTGACTCATACCCCCGTAAATCGGATATTGTATCAGTTGGAAGTTGTCCATGACAATGCGGATCGTTCCTTTATTCCCTCTAGCCCGCACGCCAATATAATTGTTGGAAACCGTAAAGTTGGGGGATCGTAAGGCTCCGAAGATACCGGTACCATAGTACCGGCTAGAGGCCTTCCCTGCTTCTAGCCCGATGAGTTGGCTCTTAGTAGGGTGAAATACAGGAATTCCCAACGTCGTTGCGGGACCGAAGGCTTTACCGTCACTTTTCCATCCAGATAAGCTTTGGCCTCTAAAATCACCTAACACTTCCCCTGAAAATGATGTTAAAGGCTTTGTGGTAACCGAAGTCAGCTGTACAGGAAGCCGACTTGAGTCAGTACTGCCTTTCAGGTGCGTGCCCAGGTCCTCTCGCAGGTAAGCTCTTAAGCGATCGACTTCCTCAAGAGACTTCGTGGTCATAACGGGAGAGGTTGCCGGCATCGGAGAAAAGCGGGTGCTTTCCAGAATGCCATAGAGACCATAGTAATCTGCGGTGGGAATAGGGTCAAATTTGTGGTCATGGCACTTAGCACAGGCCACCGTTAATGCCTGGAAAGCTTTGGAAGTAACGTCTATAATGTTATCAATGCGATCAGATTCATCTTTGCGGGTGTCTACAGGGCTATGTGTTCCTTCACCCATGGTGTAAAAGAGGGTTCCTAGCGCCGATTCATTGGCGCCGGTTTCTGCGTGTGTACGCGGGTCCGTTAAGAGATCACCCGCCAACTGTTCGCGGATGAGTTGGTCATAGGGAACGTCTGCATTTAGTGCCCGGATGAGGTAGTCCCTGTACCTCCAAGCTCCCTGAATCACATAGTCAAACTCGTGTCCGCGGGTTTCGGCATACCTAACCACGTCCATCCAGTGTCTGGCCCAGCGCTCGCCATAGGCGGTTGAGCCCAGTAGCGCATCCACCATGCGTTCGTACGCATCCTCACCCTCATCTTCCAAGAAAGCATCCAGTTGATCAATGCGGGGAGGAAGCCCCGTCAATGCAAAGGACACCCTGCGTAACAAGGTTTCCTTATCCGCCTTTTCGGAGGCAACGAGCCCTTGTTCATCCAGTTTTTTACTAATCAGTGCGTCGATTCCCGCAGAAATGGTAGTCGAATTGGTCAATTCAGCTGTCGGATTCCTAGGGGGCACAAAGGCCCAATGTGGTTCATAAACAGCCCCATCAGCGATCCACTGCCGCAACAACGCCACTTCCCGTGCGGTAAGCTCCTGATTCATTTCCGCCGGAGGCATGCGCATCTCGGTATCTGTGTGATTGATGCGTCTGAGTAGTTCGCTTTTACCGGGTTTGCCGGGAACAATAGCCGCATGCCCACTCTCCAACATGGCTGTCGCACCCTCAAAAATATCCAATCGCAAATCTGCTTCCCTGCTGCTTGGGTCAGGACCATGGCAGAGAAAACACTTCTGTACGAGGATGGGTTTGATATCAAAATTGAAGTCTACATGCTCCGGCAAGTCAGCTACCTCTGTAGCATCTTGCCTACCCCCGCAGGAAACTACCGATAGGAGCAGTAGTAAGGTGAAACCCCTATGGCCGATCCGGCATAGCGTACGCAGCATACTTGAAGAAAATGTACAAGACATGTGATCTATTGTGACAAACGAAAGGATAATTGCTCAATTTAAGGCATAATCATCCAAAAATCCACCCTCTTTATGTAAATGAAGAAAAAAAAATTACTTTTAAAGAAAAAACGGATTTATGAATGTCGGTATTATCGGTATGGGAAGGATTGGCAAAATCCACCTCAACAATTGCATTAGCCACTTTAGACAAATCAAGGTTTCCGCAGTAATGAACCCTTCTCAAGCCGGGCAAGAATTTGCCAGGGAGATGGGGGTAAGCAAGGTTTCTTCGGATCCAATGGTGGTACTTAATGACCCTGAAATTGATGCCGTGCTGATTTGTTCGGCAACCGACAGCCATGCCGATTATGTAGAGGAGGCAGCATACGCCGGCAAAGCCATTTTCTGTGAAAAACCCCTGGATCTTTCGCTCGATAGGGTACGACAGACCCTTGCTATTGTCAAAGAATGTAAGGTGCCATTGATGATGGCCTTTAATCAGCGTTTTGATCCCAGCTTTGCAGAGGTAAAGCAGCGAATCCTATCCGGATCGGTTGGTAATCTGCGTTCGCTACATATCATCAGCAGGGACCCCGGGCCACCACCAATTAGCTATATCAAAAAATCCGGTGGGATGCTGATGGACATGACCATACATGATTTTGACATGGCAAGGTATCAAATGGGCTGCGAGGTCACGCAGGTCTATGCCAAAGGATCTAATGTGGTGAGTACGGCTATCGCCGAAGCTGGGGATATTGATTTTGCAACTGTGATGCTTACCTTTGAAAACGGCGCAACGGCGCTTATCGAAAACTGTCGGGAAGCTGCCTACGGCTATGACCAACGGCTAGAGGTATTCGGGTCGAAAGGAATGATCCGGACAGAAAATCCGCTCAAAACAACCAACCATTTTTCGGGAGAAAACGGTACAGACACCTCCCGAAACTTGGATTTCTTTATGGACCGCTATGCCGAATCCTATCGATTGGAGTTAAAAGCTTTTTTTGATGCGTTGCAGAACAACGAAATCATGCCGGCCACCGGTGATGACGGATTAAAAGCCATGGAAATCGCCGCGGCTGCCTACCGGTCTATCGTGGGAAAAATGCCGATATCCCTCTGATACAGGACTAAGGAACCATTACTTCCCAAAACCGGGTTTTTTTCGACGTTCCCTCGGGTCCGCTGACCTCAAGGGTCACGTTATAATGGACTCCGGATTTCGGGTATTGGTAAATGGGATGCTGCTCGGTGGAGGAACCCCCGTCTCCAAAATCCCATCGCCAGGAAGTAATCTCCCCAAACGATTGATCCTGAAAAGCTACCGTTCTCGGTCGGCTTTTTACGAGATTAAAAGACCATTCTGACTGGATCTTTTCCAAAAACTGCGGTTCCAAGGGCATAAGTCTAAACGCACACAGGTAGGAAGCGTCCATTACCATCCGAGTATCGTGGGACAGATTGATATGGCCGTCCCGCTTGTCGCCGTCGAAATCCAAGATGGACCAGCTTAGACCTACCATGCCGTTCTCCTTCAGGTTGCTCACTACGGCATTTTCCGGCCCCTCGAAAGGCGCATGGTCAAAGGGGGTAACCCAAAACTCTAAAATAAGCTTGCCGCTTTCACCCTGTTTAAAATCAAAGGCGTACGCATAATTTGCAAAGGGAAACTCAGCCACCCAAGGCTGCGATCCCCACACCAATACCCAGGAGTTATGGGCAGGAGGCGTAAAAATATGGTAATTTTGCGCGTGATACCCGCTAAACGAAAGATGATTGGCAATATGGGCGGGATGATCGCCCCATTTTCTGGCATCCGGAAGCAGGGGATTGTAGATAAATGGGCCGCCTGACATATTACCATCCACGACGATTTCAAAGATATCATTTAGGTACCCGGAAGGATTAAACCGTTCGAAATCCCAAAAGTCATCATAAGCTTCATACAAAAAATATAGCCGATTTAGCCCTTTTATCCAGCCAACGGTGACCCGCACATCGAGGTCCGTCGGATCTATCGCGGTTCCGTGTCCGTCTTCGGTGTCATTCAGCAGTTCGGTCCCATACACATAGGATTCCGGCACCATAGCCCAATCGGATTTATCCCCGTCGATCCGGGGAATTTGGTCTTTGGGAAACTGGAAAATGGAAAATTGTCTACCGTCCCGAGCAGTGGTGTATTTGATCGCTTCGGTCTGCCCAAACCCATAGACAAACTGTGTCAAAAAAACAACTAAAATGATAATCCGGGGATAATTGATCATGCTAGGTCTACATAAAATTTCATACGGTGGCCTTATTCATACGTTCTTTCCTGAATGGGTATTGTATCGCCATGCCAAGGAAAAGCATAGGAAGGTGAGTTTTGAAATCGATCCATCTCGATTTCCAACTGAACCACAGAGCCGGGACTGATTTCCGCTTCGAAGAACTTGTGGTCGATGGAGTCAAATTGATAGGGGTATACAAGGACCTGCTTTACCCGTTTAACGCGGTGTTCACCAAACATACCTCCCTGAATGACCACGTTTTTGGTCTCCGTCGGATGCAAATTGACAAGCGTCACCGTCACGCCTCCCGGGTTGATCTTCTGCACCAATGCAGCCATATCCTCCGGCAACCCCGGCCGCTGCTTCGTTGGGTCAAAATACCGGAGACTGGTATTCAGCAAGCCGCCATGGTAGATATGGTTGGGAGCACCTAGCATTGTCTGAACTAAGCCCTCAAGTACAACAGGGTTACGGTCGAGCCAATGGTGTACGTCCTGATGGTCCGGCGTCGATTTATCCTCTCGGATCTTCTTGAGTCGATCTTGCATTTCTTTGTAAGTCGCCCGCAGAATTTGTACGGGATAATCCGGTGCGGCTCCATCCATGTATCCTAGCCATGTTGCCGTGTTTCTTTCCTCCCCCTTTCCTTTCGAATATTTTAGGGTTGACCATTCATCAGGATCTACTAAGGTCTTTACACGTTCCCAATCGGCTGCGCTACGGGACATATACCAAAGATGGGTAGGGTAAAAAGCCTGCATAGGTCTGAAATCATACCATCCCCGCTGATCGTGCCGATAGGGAACCACAAAGCGACCGTTTTCAGACTTTCCTTCGCGGGTCACTGCATCAATGACACTGTAGGGAAGCTTAAGGAAGGAGGCATCCCCGCTGATCAAATAGGCATTTGAGGCCCCAATAGTAGTTGCTTCCATTTTGTTTCTCATTCCATGGGGCCACTTCCAACCGTAATAGCCACCCCACCAGTTGCCATTCATGTGTTCGCCTATCTTGCCTGTGAGACCTACGTTGTCGGGGATGATTCCCCCATTATCCTCAGTTCGCTTTATCCAGGCGTTGACATAATCGAGGACCCAGGTTTTGTATGCATTGTCTTGGGTATACATGTAGGCATTCAGCATCATGCTCGTAGAAGCGAGGTTGAGCGGTACATCACCCTTCATCATCCGCTCATTGAGGGCTTCCAAGATGTATTCGAATTTTTCGTCATCGTTCCATGCTTTTCCTGAGGTGACATTCGGAATGTCGTCATAGGGCAAGGGATAATTGGCCAAAATGGGCCTGTGCGTCACCCAATCCTCTGCGGTATTGACCAAGCGGGGACCTAAGCTGCCGTTAAGTGGCGAGCGCATAAGTTTCAGCTTGTTGTCATAATTTGAAGTTGGCGTCCCATCGTCAAAGTACATTTTGGCAAACTTTATCGCCCGGTCCCGCATTTTTTTGTCCGTTGGGTCGGCTAGACCGAAAAAATAGAAATTGGTATAGGATTCACCATGGTGCATCCAATCATACCCCGCGTCAAATTCATCTACTACTTGGCCATAAGCCGTAAATTGCCGCGTTACGCCCTCCCAGAGTTTTCGGGATAGTTTATCAATCTCTTCAGGCCCCCCAAGGGCATAGTATAGCGGAAAGTTGTAGAAGCTTTCATAGCCATCGTCGGATCCATCCATTCCCGGCCACTCTTCCCGCCAAATCAAGGTACCATCCGCGTTTGTGTACTTGTTCACAAACTCCATGGCAGCGGGATATAGCGCCTGCATCAACTGCCTTTGTATTAACGCCCATTCCGGAGGGGTATCCGGAGCATGGTAAGGTATTGGGCTTTTGCGTTTGGTTTGGGCGCTTGAAGGAATGATTCCTGTCAGCAAAAGGAAGCCGGAGATTACTCCTAACGTAAAAAAACGGATCATAGTGGGCTATCGGTAAGGGTTTTCTGGATGAGATATCTGGTGAAGTACCTTTATCGATACAAGATAAGGTATTCCCTATGGATTCGCAATCTCAAAAGGCTTTTCATTCCCCTTTCAAAGGTGCCCGTTCTACTTAATTAGTCTCCCTATAAATTACCCAAGTACCCTATTCAAAATTTTGTTTGCCAAAAGTAGACACCTAGTTTTAGGTTTTAGATGTATTAGGAACATTAAGATAACATTAGCCAGAATTCGATTACAGGCCGTTTTAGTTTGGACGATTCCTGCTGCTGCCATTCTCTCTAACGCATAAAGATATCCCTACCTAATTCACAAAAATTAAGCTTCTATGACACCATTCTATACCCTATGTTCCCTTTCCTTCGTAGCCGTCCTTTTCGGCTGCGGCCCTACCCCTGTAACAGACACCTACTCCGAAGTCGGAACAGATGGCTGGCTAAAGGGGAATAGAGAGGAACAACTGGAAGAGGTAGCGCACCAACTTGGCGGATTTAGCCGCACTATGGTTGAGGTTGGTTACCGATACAGCGAATTATATTGGGCTGGAGAAGATGAAAATTGGAAGTATGCGGAACACCAACTAGTACATATCATCGAAGCGATGGAAGATGGCTTAAAAAGGAGGCCGGTAAGAGCCGCATCAGCGGTGGAGTTTATGGAAAAAACCCTCCCCGAAATGAAAAAGGCTATTGCTGTCGAGGATAAGGATTCCTTTTTGGCGGGATATAAAACCTTTACAGCAGGATGCAATGCGTGTCATGCGAAGGAGGGGGAGAAATTTATTGTCATACAACATCCCTTAGCCAGGCTTTCTCCTGTGAGATTTTGAAAAAACTTACATCTGATCACCAAAATTTGCCCTGAAATATTCCTTAGCCTTTTCCAAATCCTCTGGAGTGTCAATGGCAACTGCCTGATGGGTAGTATGTACCATCTTAATTTTTATGCCCTGTTCTAAAAGACGCAGTTGCTCGAGCATTTCCGCTTTTTCAAGCGTCGATTTTGGCCATTGTGTAAAGGCCATCAGCAACTCCTTTCTATAGGCATAAATCCCGATGTGTCGGTAAAAGGTTATCCCTGAGGAAGATTCCCTTATAAAGGGGATGGGTGAACGGCTAAAATAAAGCGAAAAATTCTCCTTATCGACCACCACCTTAACCATATTCGGATTTTGAATCTGACTTGCTGTTGAGATGGTCATCATCAGCGAAGCTACCGCTACCCTACTGTCGTTAAAGGCATCCACAAGATCCCGAAGGGATTGTCTATCCTGAAAGGGCTCATCCCCCTGTACATTGACGATGACATCCGCCGCCATTTCGACCGCCGCCTCTGCAATCCGGTCCGACCCGCTTTCGTGTTCTTTTTGACTTAGGAAAACCTTTCCCCCTTCCTTGCGGATCACTTCAGCAATTTCTTCATGATCAGTCACCACCACCACCTCATCAAAAATCCCCGTTGCTACGGTACTCAAATAGGTTCTGGCAATCAAGGGCTTTCCATAAAGGTCTGCCATCAACTTGGCTGGAAAACGGGTGGCACCAAATCGGGCCGGTATTAGGGCAACAATTTTCATAGGTAATAATCGTGCAAATTTTGTTGCCATTTGTTACATCAGCAACTGAATCGACAAAGGTAACTTGATTAACTAGTAGCGTACTATAGGACAAAATTAGGCAAAATTGGCGCAAAACTACCCTTATGAACCCGCTAGTTTGTGGTGGTTACGGAATTTTCATTAATTACAGCAGCAAGGCTGCGCCTAGCTTGAAAAAACTAGTCAAGCTGTTGCTTTCTGAAAGGAAAATAAAATCCACTTCTCTGAAAGTGGTTTTATGAGGTAATGGTTCTTTTCCGTAACTTTACTTTAAGCTAAATCCCACGACCCTACTTTTATGTATTCAAGCTCTTACACTATAAATCGCAGTTTGATTTATTTTCACCATAACAATCAATCCATATGAAAAAAGCATACCTTATTTTCCTCTTGGGAATACTCCACATTGCCCATGTCTTTGCACAAAACGAAGTAGCTGAAAGCTATACCAAAGAGGAGTACCGGATCCCCATGCGGGACGGAATTCACCTACATACGGTAGTATACAGTCCCAAAGATCAGACAAAACGCTATCCCATCCTCATGCAACGCACCCCGTATAGCGCTGGGCCTTATGGGCAAGGAGAGTTTCGGCCTTCCATAGGCCCCTCCCCCTTTCTTATGCAAGACGGCTACATCATTGTCTACCAAGATGTACGCGGCCGCTGGATGTCGGAAGGGGCCTACGATAATATGCGCCCTACGCTTCCTGTCAGAGACAAAAAGTCGAAAGCAATTGACGAAAGTACCGATACATTCGACACCATTGAGTTTTTGCTAAAAAACGTAGGCAATCACAACGGCCGGGTCGGCATGTGGGGCATAAGTTATCCGGGCTTTTATTCCGCCGCTGCCCTTCCTTTTGCCCATCCAAACCTAAAAGCCGTTTCTCCACAGGCCCCTATCGGTGATTTTTACTTCGACGACTTCCACCACAATGGCGCCTATTTCTTGAGCTACTGGTTTGCGACGCCAGTCTTCGGGTATAAAAAGGAAGGACCTACGGATAAACCCTGGTATCCAATGGCAGATCCGGGAACAAAGGATGGATATCAGTTTTTCATGGACATGGGGTCCTTGAAAAATGCCGACAAGTACTACGGGGAGGACAATTTCTTTTGGCAGCAGTTAAAAGAAAATCCTGATTACAACGAATTTTGGCAAAAACGAAGCATCATTCCCCACCTGAAAGATGTGGCCCCCGCTGTAATGACAGTGGGCGGGTGGTTTGACGCGGAGGACCTATACGGTCCACTCACAATCTATAAGAACATTGAAAAGCATAATCCGGATACCTATAATACGCTGGTAATGGGACCCTGGTCGCATGGAGACTGGTCTGTCGAAAAAGGCGTTCAAACCATTTCTAGCATGTACTTTGGGGACTCAATTTCTACCTGGTATCAGAAGGAAGTGGAGCGGGAATTTTTCAACCATTTTCTAAAAGGCAGCGGTGAAGGAAAGCCTGCCTTACCGGAAGCCTACCTATTTGATACCGGAAAGAAAGCATGGAGGAAGTTTGACCAATGGCCGCCTGCTGATGCCACTTCAGTAAACTTTTATCTGCACGGGAAGCAGACGCTAACTACAGAAAAACCGGAGGAGTTTGGCTACCAAGAGTTTGTATCCGATCCAAACAAGCCGGTACCCTACACGCAGGATATTAAGTTAAACTTTACGCCACGTAAATACATGGCTGATGATCAACGCTTTGCCGCGCGAAGACCGGACGTGTTGGTTTTTGAAACCTCCCCGCTAGACGAAGACGTTACCCTTGCGGGGGAAATCATGGCAAAGCTGTTTGTTTCTACGTCTGAAACAGACTCGGACTGGGTAGTGAAACTCATCGATGTATTTCCAGGTGATACCCCAAACCATCCCTATGTACAAGAAGGAAATGATATGGGTAACTATCATTTGATGGTGCGATCCGAGGCCATGCGGGGCAGGTATCGAGAGAGCTTTTCCAGCCCGATCCCTTTTGTGCCCGGAGAAGTGACCAAGGTGGATTTCAGGCTGCAGGACGTACTACATACATTCAAGAAAGGGCATAAAATTCAAATACAGATACAAAGTACATGGTTTCCCCTGATCGATCGGAATCCCCAAAAATACGTGGAGAACATATTCAAAGCGGCGGATGATGATTTTACAAAAGCAACACATCGGGTATACCATAGCGTCATGTACCCCTCGTCGATTGAAGTACAGCGCTTGAAGTGATCGGACAGCCTTTATTTATACTTAATTCAAATACAAACAAACCAAATAATATTTTACCATTTTAATTATACCAATTCTAAATTGGTAATTTCAGAACGAAAAATGGAACTATTGCCGTAATATTTGGTTATGTTCGTATTATAATATGTAGAAATAAAGTATCCTAACCGATAAAAACATGTATATGAAGACAGCCGAGAGAGAAATTGTGACCCTTAAGCGAAGCTTATTGGTAGACACTGAAACGAAACTGAACAAACAAATTGAAATGGAAGGCCGGTCTTCCGCCTATTACCTATCTATGGCATCCTGGTGTGACATGATGGGCTTCACCAATTCCGCAAAATTCCTCTATGACCATGCGGACGAGGAAAGACAGCATATGCTGAAATTGTTCAAATACATCAATGATGCAGGTGGTCATGCCATTCAGCCAGAAATTACTAATATCCGAAACAAATTTAATTCTCTGAGAGAAGTGTTTGAACTGATCTTGGAGCATGAAATTGAAGTCACAAAGTCAATCAACCTGATTGTGGACCACTGCTTTACCGTCAAGGACTTTGCTACCTTCAGCTTTATGCAGTGGTACGTGACCGAACAAAGGGAGGAAGAGACCGTGGCACGTAGAGCCTTGGAGCTTTTCGACATTATCGGCGAAGAAGGAATTGGGCTTTGGACCATTGATCAGGAATTAGGTAAATTGCATGCAGCAATTGACGAATAGAGAACGATAGCTTGTCATTCGATCCCCGCTGAAGATTTGGGGATTCAGAACATAATCGGCGGTTTACTGCAAACCGCCGATTTTTTTTTATCCTTTTTAAAAAAGCCTTGTATTGAAAATGTATGGTTTTTATATCTACTATAAAATTAGGCAAATACCATTACTTCTAAATTTTGGTTAATTTTTTACGGAAAAGAACGAATAAGCTAATTTTTTATTATATTTCACCATCAAGAAACCCAGTAACCATGAGACAGCTATTTAACATTCAAGTGGTTTTAATGCTATTTGCCTCCGGCCTATGTCTTGGCCAGATTGTTGAAGTAGAAGTAGAGGATATAGACGCTACTCCAGAGGTGAAGGTCACGACAAGTGCGGAACTCGAAGGCCTTTGGGAAGTGCATGCTATTTACGATAAATTTAAGCCTTTTGAAGAACTGTTCCCAGGCAAGAAGCCCCGATTGTATTTCGACATACTGAACAGGCAGGTTTTCGGATTTACCGGATGCAACAATTTCAGCATTTTCACCGAACTTGTCGGAAATGAGATTGATGTCATGGGCTTTTTAGGCATGACAAAGGTTTGGTGCGACGGAGACGGGGAAGATATCTTTCTTACACTTCTGAAATCCGCCCACACATTTGTGATTAACGAAGAAGGATCGCTTTCGTTTCTATGTGGCAGTATGGAGATAATGCGTCTGGAAAAAGTCGATAAGGACAGCGAGGACCATCCCTTTGCCATACCGGGTATGGTAGCTTCGGGCCCGAGAATCTTTTGGTCATATAATTGAATCAGAATACACGATCTTCGCACCTGCTTTTACCATGTCGCGAATAGCCTCATTACTGTCGTCCTTTCCTATATTCACTCCCTTAGTCGCGTCCCCTACCAGACACGTGATGAACCCCTCGCTCAAGGCATCCAATACAGTAAACTTGACGCAATAGTCTGTAGCCAACCCTGTCACATAGACCGTGTCTACGCCGTTCTGCCTCAGATAGCTACTTAATCCCGTATCCTCCATTCTATTGTTGTCAAAAAAGCCACTATAGGAGTCAACCAGCGGGTTTGTCCCTTTCCGAAATACCTTAGACCATTTTTCGCGGTCTAAGCTCGGGTGAAAATCCGCTCCCGAAGAATCCTGTACGCAGTGTACAGGCCATAGGATTTGCGAAACATCCGATAGCAGCACCATATCTCCGGGCTGTTTTCCTTCGTGATTTGCGGCAAAACTTCCATGATTGGCCGGATGCCAGTCTTGGGTCGCAATGATCATGTCAAACCGCTTCTGCAACTGATTGATTACTGGAATCACAAGATCTCCGTCTGGTACCGCTAAGGCACCATCAGGTAGGAAATCATTTTGGACGTCTATTATAAGTAACGCTTCCATCATTTAGTTCGTTAAGGGTTAGTCCAGGTGGTCGACCGGTTTGTTTTTAAGAACCAAGTTTGTCCGCAACTCGTACAAGGATTCTTCCAGTCCTACGGGATAAATATGTGGATTGGTTAGCCGCTTGTGGGTTTTGTCAAACTGCTTCAAGCGGTCAAGCGTTCGCTGCCGCATTCCGTTAAGACTTGGGCGGGCATACACTTTCTGCCCGGAGCGAAAAATCGGAACCAAAAGCGTCTGTTCCTCTGATTGCAAGGTATCGATGCGTTTTCTTCGGGTAGGATCCAGTGGGTCAATGATGGTCACCTGTTCTTTTTGATCTGTCCCCTCCAAATAAATCATGTCTCCTATTGCTTTTCCTTGCAGAAAAAAACGCTTTACATTATGGAATCCAGGCACATTGATCTTGATTGACTGCTGGGAAAGCTTGATTTTGGGCTCCCAGTTGCCATAGGCATCTTTTAGGGCCGACATCTTGTAGACCGCCCCTAATGCGGGCTGGTCATAGGCCGTCACCAACTTTGTCCCCACTCCCCATATATCAATAGACGCTTCTTGCAGCTGCAAGGAGGTAATGATATGTTCGTCAAGGTCATTACTGGCGATTATTTTAACCTCTGGAAATCCCGCTTGATCCAACATTTCCCTGGCTTTGTTACTGAAATAGGCTAAGTCACCCGAATCAATTCGGATTCCCTTAAGCTCATTTCCAGAGTCCCGAAGCTTACGGGCCACTTTTATGGCATTTTTAACACCGGTAATGGTATCGTAAGTATCTACTAACAGCACCGTGGTTTCGGGAAATGCAGCCGCATAAGCCTCAAATGCCTCCAACTCGTTGTCAAAGGACATGATCCAACTGTGTGCGTGGGTCCCGGAAACCGGAATACCAAAAAGCTTGCCGGCCATGACATTAGAGGTCGACGTACAGCCACCAATATAGGACGCCCGGCTCGCCGCCAATGCGCCATCAATGCCCTGGGCCCTTCTCAGTCCAAACTCCAAAACAGGATCCCCTTTGGCGGCTAATACAATCCGTGCAGCTTTGGTAGCAATCAATGTCTGGAAGTTGATGATGTTCAACAAGGCGGTCTCCAATAATTGGCACTGAATCAAAGGTCCCTTCACGCGTACCAAGGGCATATTGGGAAATACCACCTCTCCCTCTTCTACCGCATCGATGTCACAACTGAACTGCATCTGTCTAAGGTAGTCGATAAAAGCTGGGTCAAAGGTTAGACCGCCATTGGAGTTTTTCATTTCCGCCAGGTAATCAAGATCTTTTTCCTGAAACGAGAAGTTTCTACAGTAGTCAATGACATAATCCAGTCCGGCGGCAACGGTGAATCCGCTCTGAAAGGGATGTTTACGGAAAAAAAGCGAAAAAACAACTTCCTGTTCTGCCTTTCCCGACTTCCAATAACCATAAGCCATGGTAAACTGATAGAAATCTGTTAGCAGGGTCAGTGACCCTTGGTATAAATCTCTCGTAATTTTCATGCAGGAGGTATTCTTAGTTGATTAGCATCTTTCAAATTTACAGGAATAAATCACAAATGCGGAAGCAGTCGATCACTATTTGTTCTTGCATCATTTGCCCGAAAACCGCATATTGAGTAAGACGCCTGCCAAAACAAGCAACATCCCACCATAGGTCCAAATGTTGTAGGTTTCATCGAAAAGAAAATAGCCGAACCCAAGGGCGTAGATGATGCCCACATAGGTGAGGTTGGCAACTTTGGAGAGGTTGGCGTTTTGGTAGGCCATTGTCATAAAATATTGCGCAAACTGTGTAAAAACACCAATTGCCAACAGAAGCAACCAATCCCAGCCAATTGGGGTAACCCACCCGTAATAAGAAATCAACGCCGCGACTGGGGTAGTGACAAGCGGAAAATAAAACACAATGACCAACGGATGTTCCGTGTTTTTTAGTTTGCGGATGACATTATACGCTAGACCGGAAAAAATCGCCGAAACGATACCGATAAGCAAATAGACTGGATCAATACGAGGATCGAAACCTTCGATCACCAATACCCCGGAAAATGCGATGGCAAAGTAGAAAAACTGTATGGGTTTTACCCGTTCCTTAACAATAAATATACCCAAAATGCTCGTAAAAACGGGGCCCATGTATTGAATGGTGACGGCACTGGCAAGTGGGATTTTTTGAAGGGTATAGAAAAAGGTAATCAGGCCAACAGAACCAACGACACCGCGCAGGATTAATAGCTTTTTATTTGTGCCGAATATGGGTATGTGCTGTTTTTTCAACACGAGATACGTGAAAATGAAACTAAATATAGATCGAAACAAAATGATCTCGATTGCCGGAATATGGGGAAGGAATTTTACCGTCACATTCATGCAGGCGAAAAAAATTCCAGCCAATAACATATGCTGAACGCTCTTTGAACTCAAAACCGGATCCGTTAGTTGTTGATAGGTAAATGGGACAGTTAACTGCAATTATATGGATTATCTGTCAGTGCATTCCCAAAATCAGCTTTTTTATTTTGTCAAACAAATGAGGAAGGGATTGGTTTACACCACATCATTCATAAAAACACGCTAAAAAATGGCATTAAAAATAGGACAGAAAGCTCCCGATTTTACTTTACCGTCTACTGACGGTAAGATGTTTCGTCTTTCAACAGGGTTTGCCGGGAAGTCCTGCATTATTTATTTTTATCCCAAAGATTTCACGAGCGGATGCACCGCCGAAGCCTGTGAATTTCGGGACGAATTTGAAGGATTCAAAGACTTGGATATCGCAATTGTAGGAATAAGCAAAGACGACATCAAAACACACCTCCGATTTAAAAAGCAGTATAACCTACCCTTTGAGCTATTGAGTGACAGCAGGGGGAAGACATGCGGCGCATATGATGCCCTTATTCCGTTGGTCCGTGTTCCCAAGCGGATTACCTACCTGCTTGATAAAAACCATATTATCCAAGCAGTGCATCAAGACCTGTTTGACGGAAAAGGGCACATCACGGAAATGATCGCAAAAGTCAAGAAAGGGTGATCGCGTTATTTTGTTTAATCAAACATGTCAAATACTTAAACATAAAAAAAGAGGCTGTCCGAAAAGGGCGGCCTTTTTTATGCGGCTAATCTTCCGGATAATCCGATAAAGTTCGATTTTCGGCTATTTCGGGTTACCGACAAAAGAATAAGATAGTTTTCGCATATAACCGCCGTTACAGAGCCTGGT
>WGNT01000043.1 GCA_016124425.1 Cytophagales bacterium | reverse complement strand
GAAGAAATAATATTTGGATGATAACACCAACGCATAACAAGCGTAGCTGTTGCACAACCCCTCCTGCTAAAGGCTGATTTCCGGTGATCACAAATTTTCTGACTGGGTTTTTCGGTTCCTAAAGCGAAAAATTCGACGGGAATGATTTTTTCCTCATTGATAGGGGAGTTTTGGAGCTTTACAATTCATGCTTATATGGAACCAAAAATGCTTTAACGGGGTGTTATTTGCGCGCAAAACAGGCTTTTCCATGGCCATTGCTGCTGTATTCACTTTTCTTCGGTTAAATTTGAGGTACTTCTTGAGATTGTAGGTCAGCGCGGCCATCAAAACATGCTTGTTGGCCTGTGACATCCCCCTGCTGTTGATCCTGCGCATCTTGGTAAAGTTGACCAAGGTTCCCAATACCGGTTCCACCTTCCTGCTACGTATTTTACTGAATTGCTAACCTTGTACTCGGAGCCCTCATTGAGTTCATCCGCATAAGCACCGGCATCATCTACCACTTCTTATTCCGCCAAACTATCCATGCTCGCATTGGCTTTGATAAAGGACGAATGTGGGAGGTGAACCTCTCATAGTCGGCCCCTCAAAGCGGGACAAGTTGTGGGAAGGTAGGGGTGCGATTCCCTCGCCTAAGCCGATTGTAGCTCATTTTAAATAAATATACGGCTCATAATTTCAAATATTTGAGCTTGAATTATTATATTTGTGAGCTAAAAACACAATTCTATGATTGATAACAGAGAATTAGAATTAATTGAGCTCATAAAAAACAAGAAAGTAGCTTCCTCAAAAGAAGTTTATGAAAGTGTATCAGATTCGATTAGCTATGCCACAGTTAAGAGAATTCTATCAAAATTGATTAAAGAAAATTTTCTAACAAAAAAAGGTAAGGGAAAATCAACAAAATATTTCATTTCACCTACCTATGAAATTCTCTACCCTGTTGATATTGATAACTATTACAAAAAAGAAATTGACGAAAGAGAGATTAAGGAAACGTTTAATCTGCAACTCATACCTGAGACACTGAAAACGTGTAGCTTGTTTACAGAAAACGAGTTAAACCAGTTAAATTTACTGCAAAAACAATTTGAAAAGAATATCTTACAACTATCTGAAATAGAATTCAAAAAAGAATTTGAGCGATTAGCGATAGATTTAAGTTGGAAATCGTCTCAAATTGAAGGGAATACATATTCCTTGTTAGAAACGGAAAGACTGCTTAAAGAAAAAGAAACCGCAGCAGGGAAAACAAAGGAAGAAGCAATTATGCTTCTAAACCACAAAGAAGCCATTGATTTTATAGTTGAAAATCCTGACTACTTGATTCCGTTATCCGTTTCCAAAATTCAAGATATTCACAGTTTATTGGTAAAAGAACTCGGAGTCGATAAAAATATCAGGAAGAGAAGAGTGGGTATTTCAGGAACAAATTATCGACCGCTGGATAATGAGTTTCAAATTATGGAAGCCCTTTGGAATATGTGCGAATTAGTAAACAGCAAGGAAAGCGTTTTTGAAAAGGCTCTACTTTTATTAGTGTTAATCTCATACATACAACCATTTGTGGACGGAAATAAAAGAACCGCCCGAATTGTAAGTAATGCAGTTTTAATGAATTATAAGCATTGCCCAATTTCATTTAGAACGGTTGATTCTGTTGAATACAAAAAAGCAATGCTACTATTTTATGAACAGAATAATATTTCGATATTTAAGGAGATATTCATCGACCAATTCAAATTTGCTGTAAATACATACTTTTGATAGCAAGGAATATAAAAAATCGAGCTACAACATCGCATAAAACCTATGGCGGGGGCAGTGCAAGTTTATCGTTTTGCAGTTCGCTTAAACTTCATCACGATGGATAATTGAAGTAGCCCGCAGTCCGCAACAGATCTTATATGAGTAAGGTGTGTGACTTGAATCACTTCGTAAGAGTTGAATTCGCTCTAAAGATGTAAGTTTTCGAAATTCAACTAGATATAAAGACAATGCCCAACGAACTGGCAAAAGAATCGGTAATTGTAGCGCAAAGGGAGGCCTTCCGAAGACGGCATCCTGATGCTGTTTTCAAACCACAATTCGGCTACGCTCACGGTAAGACCTTTTGCTGCATGGACAATTCTTACCAGAAGCTAAGGGGAGAACAGATCCGGTATGTCTGGAATCAGCTCAATCACAGGTTGCTCAAATGGGTAAAGTGGGAAAAGGGACTATACAAAATGGGAGCGGTTCGCTGGCTCAAAAGTCGCTAGAAACGTCAACCCGACCTGTTTTACCTCAGAGACGGGTGCAATCCTACGAAAAAAAATCCCCAATTTACATTTATCAACAAGTAGCTTCCGCCGCGGTAGAGAGAAGTTCACATGTTGTATCGATCCTTCGGCGCACATCCTGGCTCGTATTTTCGGGAGTTCTTACGCAAACGGGGACAAGTTATGGGTGAATTGAAAATCAAGGACAGATTTAAAAAATAATTGAACAAAAGTGTGTAAATTCCGAAGCCTGAACCGATTAGCGGGCAGGTTTAAAACAGTGATGATCCACGAAAGCCAACTTAACAAAAAATCAAACAAAAGTGGAGATCAGAGCCCACGCTAAGAAACGGGGTGTAGTGTGAAAAACCTTATGAATAGCCATTAAAATATAAAATGTTATGACGGTCATTACCAACGTTTCTGAAGAAGTAGGCAAAGTTTCAAACTTTGTATTCTCCCAACTATTCAAAGACTTTAATAGTCCAAATGCCAACCTATTCGTTTTCGACAACGTTAGCGTAACGCTAAATTTGGGTTCAACCACAACCTCAACTTTTGCCGGAGAGCTTAGAATGGTGGGGCTGTTAGCACCGTTAAAAAATCTTTTAGGTAGTTCTGACGCCTTACCTGTGACTGCAAGTTTAGAAACCGCCGTGGGGTTAACAGAAAAAATAGCTCCCAACAAGTTAACGTTGTCTGGCGTTGCGCCATTCCACGTACAGCTTTTTGAAGGAGTAACTCTTACTAACCTTACGTTACAAGTTGTAATGGCTAAAGAAGGAGATAGCTGGATTTTTACCCCCACATTAATTGGAATACTAAATGTCTACGGTATTACCGATACCACCGAAGGAACGATACTGCTTCAGGTTTCTCTGGAAAATGATTCTTTAAAGCTAAGTGCAGAGGGAAAACACATCACCGGAGCCTTTGGTTTATCGCAGTTAGTGTTAGATCAAATTAAGATAAGCGGTTCAGTTGGAACGGAAAAGGAATTAGCTATTTCTTCGCAATTTGAAGTAGGCGCAACAGTCTTTAATTTTGATGGTATAGTCACACCAACAGCAGTTGGTATGATTGCCTCTGCAAAAGGATTTACATTAAATGACTTAGCTGCTGTATTTAAAGAAGTTTCTCCTGACAAATTAAATTTACCTGATTTTGATGTCACCTTTACTAACACCAGTATTGGTTTTGCTTCGGGCAAATGTACAGTAGGCGGTAAAAACCTAGAAAAGGGATTGTCGTTGGCAACTGAATTAACTGCTCACGAGCATACAGTTTCGGCTACAGCCGACATAACACCGGATAGTGTTGTGTTTAGCGGAGAAGTAGGTAATTTAATTGTGGGTCCTGTAACGATAAAAGAAGCAGGGTTAAAATTTGAAATTTACAAAGGAGCTAGCGGCACGCCTAGCTTATTTACTTTTTATGGTGCAACAGAAATACAAAACGTCACTGTTGACGCAGGTGTGTACTTTGAGAAACAACCAAGTTCTTGGGTTACTATGCTATATGCCGACGTAAGCGCTACCCATTTAAGTCTGTCAACATTCTTTCCGGAGGCAAAAGGTTCAGTAATGGATCAGTTGGCACTTTCTAAAATGTCATTTGTATTTGCTTCGGCAGACTGTAATCCGCAATCGCTACCTTTTGTTTCTTCAGTTAAAAAGGGATTGCAGCTAATAGCAGTTGTTAATGAAATACCCGGTTTAAATGATTTAACTGAGCAAGGCAATGCAGACCTGGTGTTGACTGCGCATATCGGAAATACAATTGATATCTCTGTAGCCTTGCCCGATACGCGTTTAAATCTGGGGAGTTCAGTTACAACAGATCCGTTAGAAATTGCCTTGATTATTGCGCCTGTGCCTAGTATCGCGGTTATTTTTGGTATGGAAGTAGCAATTCCTAACCAAGTGAAGCCGCTACATTTCGATATGATGTTAGACATTAGCCCAATCGAGGCAACAGGTTCTGTAACCATGGGAAATTGGTGGTATAATCCATTTGGCGTCAACGGTTTAAAAATAGGCCCTAATGTCGCGATGCAGTTAGGAATTAACTATGTGCAATTTGCAGCATCGGGCACACCCAGTACGTTTGGTTTGGCAGGTGGATTAGCTATTGGCAATACCGTTATGGATATGGCCGTAAACATATCTACAAATCCTATGGATGAAATTCTATCTGGTTCGTTAAAAGAACTTGATTTAAAGGAGATTGTGGTATTTGCTACTGACACAGTAGGACTAACTATTCCAGAAGATGATATTCCAGATTTCTTAGATATAAAAAACTTACAGTTTTATGTCGCTCCCGCCGGAGGATCTATTGGAACAATTACCTATGAGAAAGGAATGAGCTTTGCTTGTGATATGGTTTTTATGGAAAAAGAATTCCAATTTTACTCGCGGATATCCGACAACGGAATTGAAGGCGAAGGTAAATTGGATGCTATAGAAATCGGGCCTTTGAAAGTGAGCGGCGAGGTTGGGGATAGTGTTTCGTGTGGCTTATCACTCACACCGTCAGCACAATCGTTCAGTCTGGATGGAGCAATTTCATTTTTAGGTTCTAAAAAAGGAGCTTACATAGATGTATCAACTAAAGGGATTGAATTTAAATTCGAAGAAAATTTCTTTAATCATTTAAAATTTCAAATAGACGGAAAAAGCACTGGTTCAATTTCTCAACCTTCAAGTTTAGATTTTCAGCTTTCGGCAGATATGCAAAACGATATTACGGACTTTTTGAAAAACGATGTATCAAATCAAATTCATACGGTTTTAAATTCGAGTTCGGAAGATATTAACGTTGCGAAGAAAAAAGTAGAGGATGCAGAGCGTGTGTATGCTGCTGAATATAACAAAGCCCAGAAAGCTTTAGACGATGCACAAGCTGCCGCTGATGCATATTTAAATCAACTAAAAGCCGATGTGAATAAAGCAAATGCAGATTATCAGCGTGAAGTTGGCAATGCTCAAAATGAATTGAACAAAGCTGAGGCTGCTTACAATAAAGCCTTTAATGATGCAAAAAATGCTGTGGCACAAGCAGAACGCGATTACAATTCCGGTATTGCATCAGCGCAAGAAGCCGTGAACCAAGCGGAGCGTGATTATAATTCGGGCATCACTTCGGCTCAAAATGCGGTAGCACAAGCCGAACGTGACTATAAAAACGCTATTAAATCGGCACAAAATGCTGTCGATAGTGCACAGGGTAGCGTTAATTCGTTACTTGGGGAAATAAATAGTACAAAACGCGCAATTAACAAATTGAAATGGTATGAAAAACCATACGCTGCTGTTCTTGGAACAAAGCTTGGAGGATTATATACTGCCTACGGCGTCGCAACTGGAGCATTAACTACAGCTAAAACATTTTTAGAAGGAGTAAAATATGGTGGTTCATATGTGGCTTTTCAGTCTGCACAAACCGCATTGCAAGGTGCAAAAACGGGAGCAAAATACACAACATTTGAAGGTGCAAAGGCAGGCTTACAAGTTGCCAAAACAGGAGCTAAATACATAGCTTTTGAAAGTGCAAAGACAACGTTAACTGCTGTGCAATATGGTTCAGAATACACCGCATGGCAGGCTGCTGAAAAAACATTGTCTGAGACAAAAATCGCAGGTAGTTTTGCTATTAACGCAGCAAATCAGGCAATGAATACAATAGGGAGTTCTGCTGTCTATGTTGCGCTTAATACAGCAAAGGAGGGCTTAAAAGCAGTAGAAGTTGGCTCGTCCGCTGTAGCGTTTGGTAGCGCAAAAGCAGCTTTGGAAGCGGCTAAAGCAGGTTCTAAAGAAATACTTGGTTTAGCAGAATATATTGCCAGACATTCAGGCGATATTTTTGATGTAAAAAGTATGCACATTTCCGGAAGCTTTAAAGGATTGGAGAAAGGAGATCTTTTTAAGGCAGATATTAAAGTTGCTGTGTTGAATACAAATTATGACTGGAATATAGATTTGGACATTCAGAATGTTGCGTCATTCATTGCCAAAATGTTCACGAAAGCTTTTGCTGAAGCAAAAGCCATAGCTGGACACTAAAATGACTTAACTATTTATCACTCCTAACAGTAATTAACGAGACTTGGAATAGCTATCCCTATTCTTCTGACTGCTATTATGAGTGCTTTATGATCATCTATTAAATGAGGCAATCCAGCTTATGAAACGCGTTTGGCAAAAAAACAGGTTCAGTGCTTAAAAAAAACTATCTGCTAACTATCAATTTCAGCGTTGGCAGACAGTTTTCCCAAAGAACCGGGTCAGGTCTTGCTCCCAAATCCGCCTGAGCGAAAAGCCCTGAAATGATTAACTTGAATCATTAGAAATAATTAACGTTTTAAATGAGGATATACAATGTTTACAGTAGAACAAATCGAATTAGCTCATAGCAAAAGAAAAATCAGGAGCTGAATTTCCCAAATACATACAGGATATTAAGGAAATTGGCGTAACCGCTTTTGAAACCTGGGTTTTTGACAGCCATACAGATTATTTTGGTGCAAATTCATTTCACACAAAATCCAAACCCAAATATGATTTTCTGACAGTGGCGTTAACTAGTGACAAAGAGAAATTTGGTCATTACTTGAAAATTCATCAGCATGGAGAAACGGATTACTTTACCTTTTGTAAACATTGTGCTGAAGCCGGAATTGAAAAATGATTTGTTAATCTCAATAAGATGACGTGTACCTATTATGACAGGGCTCAAAATGTACTGTTAATTGAGAATGTTCCTTCTGCATAAAAGCAACTAACCGCAGAGGAATGCGGAGGATAGTAACTGCAGCAGTCAATATAATACTGGCCGGAAATTGCCACCATACAGCGGTAATGCTAGATGAAGAAATTCACAAGCATCAAGCAAAGTTATGAGGATAAGGGCCGTTGCAACGTCACCTCGGATGCAGCGGAAGGTACTGGCTAATGACAAAATGCCGTTTTTTCAAGAAGATAAGAGTAGATAGGAGGAGAACAGCTCGGAATTCGCGCCCTCTTTTAATTATACCGGACCAAAAGGGATTCTATGTCGTAATTTTTAAATTACACGATTTTATAGGAGCGAAATTATTCGGTAATAAGGAGGCTGTGCTGTCGGACAGCCTCCTTTTTATTTTTTTCTGCAGTTTACCTCCACTTCCACCCGTTTTCTACACTGATTTTGCCGATAGCTTGAATTCCGGTGCTTGATAGAGGAACGAAGGAACAGGAAGTTTTATGAACGGCACCCATTTCTAATACAAGTCGCTGTGTTCATTCTACAGGAAAACTGGACTTCCTCTCAATCCAAACCCAATTAATTAACCACTTTGATGATCCGATAGATCTCGTGTTCCCTTGGGCTGCTTTCCATTTGGCCGATTTCAGACAAGCCTTCTGGAAAAACGACATTGGAATCCCACCTAGGATATAGTGCCTCTTTCAGCGTCGGGTAAATATCAACTGAGATTGAATTATAAAGAAGAGGAAATAGAAACTCTATTGCCCAATTTTGACTATGCTAATGTATCGATGAAGATTTTTTCAAAATTAATCGGTTTGGCCGAAGAAATACTCGCCTTAGAGGACGATAGGAGCAAAGGGAGTGATTTACGTAGATCCGGAGCTATCTCGATCGTGGCGGAGTTGCTTAACGATTATAACATTCCGATGGCAAAGCAAATTTTTATGCGTTCCATAACCAGTAAAAACAGCATGGAACAATATGCGGCTCTTGAAGGGTTGGAAGCCTATTTTAATTATACAGACGATGAAATCGATGATGAACTACTGGCTACCCTCAATAAGATTATACACGAAACTACCGAAAGAGAAATCGCATCAACTTGTTTGCAAATTCAAGTGAATGCTGGGGCGATAGACGAGATGACAGCAGTGTTCCAACTAGGTGATTGGAAAGAGGCCCATGAACGCTAGAATTAGGTCGGGCCTTTATAAGAATGGAGGTAGTTTAAAAACGTTAGCCTATCAAAGGCAAATACAGCCGGGCCCATCCATTGACGCACGTGTTGGTCTATTTTGTAGGGTGTAGAAATCCAGCTACCTACTGTGGAAATACTGATTTCACGACTTATATTTAAGATACTAACCGCACAAGAAACCCATCATGAACGACCGGATCGTCAAAGTAACTGCGATTTCCTGCCTTCTGCTACTTGCATTCGCCTGCAAAGAACAAGAAAAACGCCCCAACATCATTTTCATCATTACGGACCAGCAAAGCGAAAGCATGATGAGTGCTTCGGGCAATCCGTATGTCCATACTCCAGCCATGGACTACATTGCCAACAACGGTATCCGCTTTACAAATGCGTATGTGACAAATCCGGTTTGCTCCCCGTCCCGGGTAAGCTTTATGACCGGCAGATTTCCTGGGTATTTTGCGGATGAAAACGGGAATCAGGTAAGGGAAAACCGCGGGGCTATGAACATTTCGGAAGTGTCAGGGGATGTGCTGAACAGCACCATAGCGTCGTACTAAAGGATGCCGGATATGATTTGGTGTTTGGCGGAAAGCAGCACTTACCGGGTCCCTTACATCCAACGGCCTTGGGCTTTCAGGTCCTGACAGAAGATGCACGTGACGAACTGGCGATAAAGGCGGCTGATTATATCAGGAAGGATCATAGCCGACCGTACTTTATGGTCGTATCCATCCTAAATCCACATGATATTTGTTACATGGCCATTCGGGATTTTGCAGATTCGACTGGCTTGGCCCAGCTGCAGAAACATTCCAAAACAGGTTTGGAAACATTGGATAAGGCCATGGAAATCCCTGCCGGAATCAGTGAAGCGGAATTTTTTGAAACGTACTGCCCTCCCTTGCCCCCGAATTTTGAGCCACAGGAAGATGAACCCAAAGCGATAACGCTTTTCTTGGAAAGAGATCCACGCTCCTTCCGCAAGGGGGCCCGGGATCATTATACCGAGGAGCAATGGCGCATGCATCGTTGGGCCTATGCCAGGCTGACCGAAATGGCGGATGCGCATGTTCAGACCATACTGGACGCGCTTATAGAGACTGGTCGGGAAGAGGAGACGCTGGTGATTTTCTCAAGCGATCACGGAGATAATGATGCTGCCCACAGGCTAGAACATAAGAACGTATTGTATGAAGAATCGGTAAAGGTGCCCTTTGCGGCGATGTGGAAGGGAAAGATACCTGCCGGTCAGGTCAATTCGACACATCTCGTCTCCTTGGGTTTGGATCTTCTACCTACGGTGGGTGATTATGCCGGCGTCACTGCTACAGCAGACCCGCGCGGAATGAGTTTGAGGCCATTATTTGAAGGGAAGCCTATCAAGTGGCGGGAGTCCCTAGGAGTCGAGGGGGAACTTAGCCGCATGGTAATCACCGAGGGCGGGCTGAAGTATATCCGCTACGATGCGGCGGGTTTTGAAGAAAGACTGATGGATTTGAAAAAGGACCGATTCGAAACCACACATTTTACCAATGATCCGGCTTATCAGGAGCGGTTGAAAGCTATGCGTGAGCTTTTCGAAAAGGAATGGTTCGTGGGCTTTTGATCATAGCGTTTAGATTGAAGTACCGGCGAAGTTTCTTGCCAAGCTAGCCACCAAAGTGACTGGTATTTGTCCCGTTCGAATTTTTGTCTTTGCTTTAAATAGATTATTCATTTAATTTTAAACAACGCGCCTATCCTACCCAAAAGACCAGATGCCTAGCCCATATCTCTTTAAGCAACGTTATTGTTTCTACTTTCTGGTCCTCTTTGGATCGCTGACTCTTTCCTGTGTCAATCCATCCCAACGGGTAGCATTCGACCCGTCAACCAACGCTCGTATAGTCATCGTGGGAAATACCTTTTCGGAGCAGCTACAGACCACGAATTATTTTGAGACGTTATTGTACAGGAGTTTTCCCGATAAAAATCTGGTTGTCCGGAATTTGGGGTGGAGTGGAGATGAAGTTGACCTACAACCCAGGCCCTTGGACTTTGGGTCTTTGGAAGCTAATCTGAGCTCCCATCAGCCGGATTATATTTTTGCATTTTTTGGCATGAATGAGGCCTTTCAGGGAGAAGAAGGCTTGGCAGGGTTTGAAAGAAACCTGAGGTCCTATCTGCAAAGAATCTCGAGTGAACCCTTCAATGGGAAGTCGCCTCCTCAGGTAGTATTATTTTCACCCATTTACCACGAGGAAATCGGCGGGCTTCTCCCAAATCCTGAGCGTCATAACCGGCAGCTGAAGTCGTATACGGCCACAATGGCGGCGGTGGCCAAGCAACTCAATATACCGTTTGTAGATCTCTATGGGCGCAGCAAGAGATTGATGAATCGTGCGGATGAACGGTTGACCCATAATGGTATTCATCTAACTGAAAAAGGCTATCGCATGCTTAGCGAACTAGTAGCATCATCGTTAGGATTTCAGGAGGCTACGTGGGAAGAAAAAGCGGAATCCCTCAGGGAACTGATAGCTATAAAAAACAGGCAGTTTTTTTATCGGTTCCGATCCCAAAATGGGGAATACATCTCCGGGAGCCGGAAGCATTGGGAGGGAGGCAAAACGCTGCCTGTAGAACTGGCACAACTGGATTCCTTACTTCTTAGATTGGATTCCTTGGTTTGGAAAGCGGCATCCGGAGACGCGCCACTAGCCCTGCAGCAGGCCAAGGACATTTTCAAAATCTCGGATAATGATCAGCATACCGCAAAGACTTCCCCGCCTTCAACGGATCAATTTATCTTACAGGCTGGCTATCAAATTGAGCTCTTTGCTTCAGAGCAGGATTTCCCCATAGCCAATCCCGTTTCGATCAGTTTTGATCCCAAAGGAAGGCTTTGGGTGGCGTCCATGCCTTCTTACCCCCACGTATTGCCCGGACAGCAGCCGAATGATAAACTGGTTATTTTGGAGGATAAGGATGGGGATGGGGTAGCAGATCACCATTCCATTTTTGCAGACAAACTATACCTGCCTTTGGGGTTTGAATTGGGAGATGGTGGGGTTTACCTGACCCAAGCACCGGATTTGGTGTTTTTGAAAGATACCAACGGTGACGGAAAGGCCGACTATCGCCAAAACCTCCTCCATGGATTTGGCACAGAAGATGCGCACCATGCCATATCAGCGTATACCTGGGGTCCTGATGGTGCATTGTACATGCATGAGGGCACCTTTCTTCATTCCCAAATAGAAACCCCATACGGGCCTATCCGCGGAGCCTATGGCAATACCTGGAGGTATGAACCCCGAACGATGAAGTTGGAGCCTTATATCTCTTATCCCTATGCGAATCCTTGGGGAAATAGTTTTATGCGGAATGGAACCCACCTAGTCGGGGATGTTTCTACCGGCAGGAATTATTTGGCGACTCCCTTGACCGTATCTACGGAATACCCCAAAAAGCACATTGGGATGAAGGATTTCTTATTGAGTACCTATAAACCCAAAACCTGTGGCATGGAGATTATTTCCAGTCACAATTTTCCGGACGAAGCCCAGGGGAACATCCTATTCAACACCTTTGTCGGATTTCAAGGCATTCGGCAACACCGGATTATTCCACAAGGCAGTGGGATCGTGGCGGAGGAACTAGAACCCCTTTTGCAGTCAACCGATCTTAATTTCCGGCCGGTAGATTTGAAGTTTGGCCCTGATGGGGCGCTCTATGTGGTGGACTGGTACAGCCCGATCATTCAGCACGGCGAACAGGGATTCCGGGATTCCCTGAGAGACAGGTCACATGGGAGAATTTGGAAAATCACCTACAAAGATAAGGCATTAAACCCGGTATTGGACTTGACGAAATTGTCTGTAACCGAACTGCTCGATCAACTGAAAGTGTACGAGGACAGGGTCCGGTATCGGGCGCGGATGCAGCTAAGGGAGTATTCGGCAGAGGAGGTCCTACCAGCTTTGGATACTTGGATAAACGGATTAGATCAAGAAAATGCTTCCTTTGAGCAGGATATGTTAGAAGGATTATGGGTATATCAGCAATTTCACAGGCCCAATAGAAACCTACTCGAAAAATTAATGGCTGCGAAAGATCCGGATATTCGGGCTGCGGCTACGCGGGTGTTGTTTTATTGGAGGGAACATATCCCGGAGGCCGAAGAACTTCTCGCCAAAAACATGTCAAATCCGTCAGCGAAAGTACGCCTGGAAACCGTAGCAGCACTTAGTCATTTTAGATCCACACATGCAGTCGAGGCATTGTTAAAAGCTACCGAACTGCCTATGGACGATTATATAGACTATGCGGTGAAAGAAGCGTTAAAACCTATGAGGCCCTTGTGGATGGGAATGTTTCAGGAGAATCCTGAATTTTTGATGGGGGACACCTCGAAGACCGCGCTCATCTTGGGACCGCTTGTCTCTCCCGAAAAGTTACCATTACCAGGATTTTTAAAAACGGATCCCGAATGGACGAAGTATGCCTGGAATCCGCTTACACCGGAAGAATTGGCAAAAATTTCCCAGGCACCGGCGGTTGTTCAGTTTTTGAAAAGCCGCGAAGTTACTCCTGACGATAAGGCGAGGACGAACTCTCAGGAGTCAGCTGAAACCCATGCCGATCACCCTGCCGGTTTTAAGAAAGAGGTACTGAAAATAGAAATGACCACGCTTCCCGGTAAGATGCTTTTTGATAAAAAAGCGTTTACCGTCAATGCGGGTATGCCGGTGGAAATCCGTTTCGAAAACCCGGACGACATGCCTCACAATTTGCTGATCCTGACTCCCAATAGCTTGGACATTGTAGGCCAGATGGCCGATGACATGGCGAAGTTGCCGGATGGATATGAGAAAGATTTTGTGCCGAAATCGGATAGGGTACTTGTAGCCACCCCGTTGATCCTATCGGGTCAGCAGTTTGTTCTTCAGTTTACGGCTCCTAGTGAACCGGGAGATTATCCGTTCGCCTGCACCTTTCCGGGACATTGGCGGACGATGAATGGGGTGATGAAGGTGGTAAAATAGCGTACTTTTTGGTTAAGATGATATAACGCTTTCCGATCAAATCGCTGTACTTTTAGGGTATCAGAATAATCCACCTAGTTCAAAATTCCCGATATCAGAGAACCATGTACAAAAAAAGACTTTACGTATTGGCCTTACTGTATATAGGGTATTTTTTGCCGGTTAGTGGACAAGAAAGGCCCAATATTCTTGTAATCATGGCAGATGACATGGGCTATTCGGACCTTGGGAGTTTTGGTAGTGAGATCAATACACCCAACCTTGACAGACTAGCAGAAGGGGGGATTAAGTTTACGCAATTCTACAATGCAGCCCGTTGCTGCCCAACACGTGCATCGTTGCTTACAGGCCTTTATCCTCATCAGACAGGTATTGGAGATATGACAAACGATATGGGATTGCCTGGGTATCGGGGCGACTTGAACGGACAGTGTGTCACGCTAGGAGAGGCCTTAAAAAGTACCGGTTATCAAACCTTTGTATCCGGCAAATGGCATGTTACCAAGCATGTAGACAGTTGGAGGACTTGGTTGACGGAAGATCAGCGTATTCACACTTCCAAACACAATTGGCCTCTTCAGCGGGGATTTGACACGTTTTTTGGAACCATTCATGGGGCCGGCAGCTATTACAACCCGTCTACGCTTACTAGGGATAATACACCGGTAAATGCGCCGGAGGGGTTTTATTATACAGATGCGATCAGTGACCATGCTGTTTCGGTCATCCGGGAACACGCAAGGACTGGAAACGGAAAGCCTTTCTTTGGATACATTTCATATACTGCGCCTCATTGGCCGCTGCATGCATTACCGGAGGATATCGAAAAGTACAAAGGTAAATACGATGCCGGTTGGGACGCCATACAAGCCGAGCGCATCACTACAATGAAAAAGATGGGCCTGATTCATCCAGATTGGAGCCTTGGGGGAAAAGATCCTGAAATCAAAGGTTGGGAAAGTACCGAAAACAAAGCGTGGTGGGCCGCCTGTATGGAGGTCTACGCGGCCATGATTGATCGGATGGATCAGGGCATCGGAAAAATCATTCAAGCGCTGGAGGAGTCTGGACAATTGGAAAATACCCTCATACTTTTTTTGCAGGATAATGGAGGTTGTCATGAGGTATTGACCGATAAATGGCCGCGTTCGTTACATTTTCCAGACATACAACGGGATGGCTCTCCGTTGCTGCGAGGAAACGATGTGACCGTTTTTCCAGGACCGGAGAACACATATATGAGTTATTCGGCGGAGTGGGCAAGTGTCAGCAATACGCCGTTTCGGCTATACAAACACTACATACACGAGGGGGGGATTTCAACTCCGCTGATCGCTTTTTGGCCTAAGGGCATCAAAGATGCAGCTAGAATCTCCAATCACCTGGGCCACATTGTCGATATCATGCCTACAGTATTGGAGGTCGCAGCTGGAGAGTATCCAACGGTATATAAGGGAGAAAAAATTACTCCGATGGAAGGACAGAGTTTGGTGCCCATTTTCAATAGTCAATCCTTCACCCGGAAGCCTATAGGATGGGAGCATGAAGGAAACCGTGGCTTTCGGAATGGAAGGTGGAAATTGGTGGAGCGGAGAAGCCCCGTTGTGGTGTGGGAGCTGTATGATATGGAGACCGACCGCACTGAGCAGCATGATTTGGCAGCTAACTATCCAGCAGTCCTACAGTCCATGATCAATCAGTATGAAGCTTGGGCCGATCGGGTGGGGGTAATTGATTGGCCGGTAAGTAAATAGGCGTTTAAAGTAAGATAAGTAGAATGTGCAGGTCAACTAAATTTTCAGCTTATGATACTGGTTATAGTCTCTGAACGATGAGCATCATCTTAAAAGTAATTCTCGGGATCATGACGGGTTCGTTTGGGTTCTATTATCTGACGGATGTTTTTAGACATCGTCAGCTGTTTTCCGGTAAGCGATGGTCAGGGCTTTTAGCAACTGGGTTTATTACCAACTTATTTGATACGCTGGGGATTGGCAGTTTTGCTCAGCAGACCGCTATTTTTAAGTTTTTTAAATTGGTAGATGACCGTTTGATTCCCGGGACAATGAATGTGGGAAATACCATTCCTACCGTCACTCAAGCTTTTATATTTATGACAGTGGTTCAGGTGGATCCACTTACCCTGGTCACCATGTCTTCAGCCGCACCGTTGG
>WGNT01000087.1 GCA_016124425.1 Cytophagales bacterium | reverse complement strand
GAACCTCCACGGGGCAGTTAGGTAAAACACGAGCTCGATATTTACTTTGTTCTGATGTCCCCCCCCCCGAGACCGGAGGGCATGTCTGCCAGTTTCATCATCCTACAGTATTAGAACAAACATTCAGACCATTTGTCTTTGTTTGATGTGTCAAAGGTAATAGAAGGCTGCTTACGTTGCAAATAAAATAACAAATATTTTAAATGTTTACAGTATATATAAAAATAATATCTATTTGTTGATTATTTAGTAATTGAACTGCGTTTAGTTCAGATGAAATTGTCGCATGGTTAACAGTCATTCCATTATATGAGGTTACTGTAATGCTTAGCTGATGGCAGTCAGGCCTTTCTGCCTCAGGCAGGATCATTTCATCTTACTCTCATGTTTCGTAATTCGAAGATTGGCTTTCCGCTGTGTAAAAAAAGCTCCATAGGAGCGGCCGATATATTAACCATGGGTTTCAACCCATGGATTAGGTTAAGGATTCAGCGATTTGAGTAAAATTCAACTAAATCCGTTCAAACATTAGCTCCGGCAAAATTACCAGCCCCTCCCAGCCTTGCTCCTCATCGGTCCAATAGACCAAATAATTGACCGTTATCGTAGATAATCGATAAGGTTTTTCAGACATGTCCTCCAGTTCTCTTAAAAAGCTTTTCGAAAATTTCAGCACGGCCTGACCGCGTGCGTCAAAGCATTCCCCTTCCCTAACCGTAAGTGTATCCCCACTTCTTAGATTTTTAATCGATGATTGCCTTCGCATAAAATAGCCCAACCAAACATCTTTAAACGTCAGTTGCCTCGCCAAAAGCTGTGGAGGAAAGGTAAACTGATTATTGTGCTGGTAAACCAGGTTCTTGACGGAGATCCCAGCCAAAAACTGCCCGTTCAGATGAATGCTTAAGTTTTGCTTGGCACGTGTCATGGCCACATAGAGCATGCGGCGGAATTCAGGTGTTAAACTCGGGGTCCTTTCCAGAATAATAAAAACATTATCAAACTCTTTGCCCTTGGCCTTATGGATGGTAGAAACAAATACCGTCTCGGCCTTTTGCGGGAAAAAGTCCTCAACCTTTGACTCCCGGATAAAGGTATCCAAATCGGACCGATATCGGGTCTTGGGGTAGATCTGCTCAAAATCGGCAATCATCTGTCTGCAAATTTCCAGCTTTGTACTTCGCTCAAAATGTATTCCTAGCCGGTCCTTCGCAGCTTCCCAATTCTCCGCCGGAATGGTAAATACATCTTCTGGCAAATTCAACTGGCCCAAAAAGTACCTGATTTCATACAAATTGAATAGGCTAAACCCATCATTGGTCTGTATCAGTTTGGCAGGCAATCCCCCTTTGATCAAAAGCCCCGCAAGCTGCATGGCTTCCTCGTTGGTGCGGGTAAGTACGGCCACTGTACCGCTTAGACTACTACTTAACACATCCTCGACCACCGGGGAAATCAACGATTGCTCCATATAGGTGGTGATAGAAATCTTTCCGTTTGCCCGCTCTTTGGCTAGGATAGGCGTGGATTTAAGGCGGTTGGGCAGGGTGGACACCCACTGATTGGTAAAAGCCACCAAATTGGATCTACTCCGGTAGTTTTCCACCAGTTCATATTTGACCGCTTTTTGCTTGGTAATGAACTGTTCCAAAAAAGCGGCACTGGATCCCCGAAACTCAAAAATATTCTGATCATCATCACCCACAGCTATCACCCTCATTTCTTCGTTCTGCGCCATCATGGCTTCTATCAGTGCAAATTCCTCCGCATTCATATCCTGAGCTTCATCGATCACCAGCACGGTACGGGTTACTTCCCTGATTTCTACCTCCCCGCTTTTGATTCTGTCGGTAGCCTGCCGCACAATATCGGCGGATCCGTCGATACTGCCAACCTTCCCCAAAATATCAAAACAATAGGAATGGAAGGTTTTGATATCCACCCAAAGGGCCACATTGCCGATGAGCTCGATTAACCGCTTCTTGAATTCCGTAGCCGCCGCCCTGGAAAAGGTCAACATCAACAACTGCTCATGTTTAACATCTTCCATAAGCAAAAGGGAGGCAAGTTTGTGTACCAATACCCGTGTTTTTCCGCTCCCCGGTCCCGCAGCGACTACGATATGCTGGGCTTTATTGTCTTTGATGATGGCCAACTGCGCCGGCGACAGTTCCCCGAAAAGCTGCTTGAATTTTTTTGGAGTGATGTTTTGCCTGATTTCCTTTTGCCGGCTGGCATTGAAATATTTTCGAAGAAAAGAGGGATAGTTCAACTGAAAATAATCATCCACAAACTGTAAAGCTCCCTGATAGTCCTGGATCATCCGCTTGGCGTATTCCCCGACAATATGAATCTGCTGCACTTTGTTCTCATAAAACTCACGTAGCTTTTCGTAATCTTCCGCCTTATACCGCCGCTTGTTGTCGGTTTCCAGCCGTTCGATAGTCAAGCGGTTATAGACCACCAAAAATCCGCCTTCAATCTTTATGGCTTCGATTTTGGAGAGATAATACAAGGTGTCCTCAACGTCGACAATGCTGACATCCAAAACAAACAGCGCTGAATGGGTCTTGTAAGCGTCTTTCAGCTCGTGCACGGAGAACTCCACCAACACTTCGGCTTTGGATTCAGTCACCTGCTGCTGCTTACTCTTTTGAAAAAGGTGCTCTATGATAAACCTAGACAGCACGTGCCTCCGTTCCAGTTTTTCCTTGAGTTGTGCCTTGTCCACAGTCAACTCGATCTTAAGGTGGTTTTTGGAAAGCCGGCTCAGTTGGCTTTTTGCCCAGTGTTTGATGCTCCAATAGTTGAGTAGGGTTTTCACCAGTTGGGTGGAAACTTCCTCCCCCAAAGCGAGTTCCGCTGCTTCATTTAAGGCCTTGAGTGAATAGATCTTTGGTTCGTCCTGAATTAGGGTGAGCAGGAATTTTTCAAGCTTGCTGTAAAGTTCCACCAATGCCACGGAACGGTTGGCCGTTTCGCCTTGCTTGATAAATGCGGTAAGATCTTTGGCGTCGGCCAAGATGTTTTCTTCCCGTAGCAAGTTGATGATATTGATTACTTCCTCACGGACAATGCCAAGATGGTCGGAGATATAGTCGACGCGGGATTCTGCCACTTCATCTCCTTCTATCTTTTTACTTTTGCTGGAAAAGAGTTTCTTTATGATCCGTGTTCCCGCTACCTTCTGTTTATCATCAAAGCGGGGGGAGGTTTGGATCTTGTCAATGGCCTCTTGGGCATTTTTGGACAGAATGCTGTTAGCAAAAATTCGGGGCATGTTTTGGCCCCGTTTGAGGTAGCCGGCATCTTCCAAGGCAGCGATGGCAGTGGTTACCCGGGTTTCTATATCCAGAATACTATCGTCCCAACCAGCCTTGCGGGCGATTTCCAGCGCCGAATTGGAGGCGGTACTGCGAAAATGCGTTACTTCCTTGATGGCTTTCCATACCTGCTGAATTTCTTTGATGCTCAGTTTGGTCTGGTTTAACATGATAAAATGCTTACTCAGGTCTTCCTCGTCAAAGAGCACATAGCAGGACGCTTCGATGGCTTCATCCCTACCCGCCCGTCCTGCTTCCTGCACGTAGTTTTCCAGAGAATCTGATATTTCATAGTGCACCACAAGCCCCACATCCTTTTTGTCCACGCCCATACCAAAGGCAGAGGTGGCTACCATAATGGGGATTTCGCCCGAGATAAAGGCATTTTGATTTTCAGACTTTTCCTGCTTATCCATTTTGCCGTGATAGGGCCTGGCCTGAAAGCCGTCGGTATTCAAGCGCTGGGAAAGTTCATAGGCTTTTCGGGTCCGGGAGACATACACGATGGTCGGGCAGGCTTTGGAGGAAATGAGATCCCGGAGTGATGCATACTTATCTTCCTCCTCCCGGCGTTCAAAAACTTTATAATTGAGATTGGTACGGGAAACGCCAGATCGGAATATGCTGAAACGTATCCCCAGTTTTTCCTTGAAGTAGTCTTGAATATCTTCGATTACTTTTTGCTTTGCCGTTGCCGTAAAGCAGGAAACAGGGATGCCCTCACGCAGTTGCTTTTTCTCCTGCAGTTCCTTGATAAAATCTCCTATATACAGGTAGTCCACCCGAAAATCCTGACCCCAGGAAGAAAAGCAATGGGCCTCATCGATTACAAACCGGCTGATCTTGCGGCCCAGAAGCAGCCGTTCTATACTTTTGGAGCGCAGGGATTCCGGGGAAATATAGAGCAGGGCCGCAGAACCGTCTTCTACCCGCTCAAAAGATTTGGCCCGATCAATGGGATCAAGCAGACCATTTATCGTGACAGCTAAGGTGATTCCGCTAGCCTCTAAGTTGTCGACCTGGTCTTTCATCAGGGATTGTAACGGAGAAATGACTACAGTCAGCCCACGTTCACTTTCACCGCTCATCAGTGCGGGCACCTGAAAGGTAATGGATTTGCCTCCCCCGGTGGGAAAAATGGCCAATACGGATTTTTGCTGCACCGCGGCTTGGACTGCGGACTCCTGTAAGGGTTCATCGCCAAATTTCCGGTAGGCGTCAAAGCCGAAGAATTTTTTTAGCCCTTTGTGGATATCCAATGTCTCGTCACAGTAGGAGCACCCCGAGAGGCAGGGCCTGTTGCGTAGCAGGGTGATCAATCGGTCTACCTCCGGGAAGGTCTGCAGTACCCAAGGAGGTGTTACGGATCGTATATCTCCTCCATGGATCAATGCCAGGCAATAGGCCATCTCCCGGGGGCTTTCCCGGATAAGCTTGGCAAGCGGGGCCGATGCGCAGATACCCTTTTTGAAATGGTCGACTATCAATTGTTCTTCTGAATCCCCCTTATACGTGTACCCGATGTAGGAAAAAAACCCCTTAAACTCCACCTGATTTTTCAATAGCAGGTAATACACTTGCTTTAGTTCATCGGAAAGTTGATGAAAAGCCGTGCACACGTCCAGAAAAAGATCCTTTGCCTTTTGGGCATCATTTAGTGGGTTATTGATGCTTTCTGTCAATAGTTTATCGTCCTTGAGCAAGGCATGGTAAGGGCGTTTTGGAAAAAGTAGGGGAGAAAGGTATAAGGTGTCGATTACATTAAACCGCTCTAGACCTCCCATAGCGCTAAATGCAGCTTGGAGGTAGTGCAGGTCGTGGTGGATAATGTTGTGTCCGCAGATAAAACGTCTTTTGCCAATAAAGGAGATTAATCCGGCCGCATTGTTGGCATGGAACGTACTGCCGTCTTCCGACACGGCTCCGATATCCAGCAATATTTTTTGCTGGGGATTCACTTCTGTATCTAGACAAATATAAGGATTCACCAAAATCCGTTCGTTGACGTTATCCCGCAGAAATATGGGAGTTAATTTCTTTGACAAATTACAGAAAGAATAAATCTTTCCCGCCTCGTAAGTACGTTTTTTTGCAATTCATTGTCAATCATCGTGAATTCGTGGCCTAGAGCGGGTACAGTCTTTTCAGTAAGTGGGATAATGCAGGCTGTTTTCAAATTTTCGTCTTTTTTGCGTTACCTTTAGGGATCAAATATGCATATAGCAAGAATAGAGAATTTCCTAGCATTACGTAGTTCTTTTCCCGTATTGGATACACGGTCTCCTGGAGAATTTGATGCGGGCCACATGGGCCATGCGATGAACCTGCCACTTTTTGGCAATGAGGAGCGTGCGCGGGTGGGAACTGCCTATAAGCAGCAAAGCAAACAACAGGCAGTCAAACTCGGCCTTGAAATCGTAGGACCCAAAATGGTGGGATTTGTGGAGGCGGCAGAGAAACTCGCTTCGGATCACCTTCTTGTTCATTGCTGGAGAGGGGGAATGCGGTCAAAAAGTGTCGCATGGCTACTGGAAACCTACGGATTTGAGGTGACCGTTCTGGATGGAGGGTACAAAGCCTATCGAAAGGCAGTATTGGAGTATTTTGATCAGCCCCTTCCGCTGTTGGTGCTGACAGGGGCAACAGGATCCCGCAAGACGGCCGTGCTTCATGCACTCCGGGATTTGGGAGAGCAAGTAATCGATCTGGAAGGTCTTGCCAATCACAATGGATCAAGCTTTGGCAACCAACTCAGCACCGGGCAACCCACCACAGAGCAGTTTCAAAACAACTTATTTGAAAGCTTCCGGATATTAGATCCTGCCAAACGGATATGGATAGAAGACGAATCCTTTACCATAGGAAGGGTAAGGCTGATTGAATCGCTCTACAAGCAAAAGCAAGAAGCCCCGCATATCCTGGTGCATTTGCCGGTAGAGGCAAGAATAAATGCCTTAGTTGAAGCGTATGGGAAAATTCCTCCCGAAAAACTGATTTTTGCCACCAATCAGATTGCCGAAAGACTGGGCAAACAAAAAGCCGCAGAGGCCGTCGCCTTCATACAAACTGGAAACCTATCTGAAGCGGTACAAGTCATCTTGGACTATTACGATAAGACCTACACCAAAGGAATCCGAAAAAAGACACCGCTAATTCAACATGAGGTTAGCTTTGACACGTCAGACCCTCACGAAATGGCCTCCCAACTGCTTCAAATTGTAAATAGCTCCCAACCAATATAAGATGGAACCTATCAAACTTACCCAATATAGTCACGGCGCTGGTTGTGGCTGCAAAATTAGCCCAGCTGTACTGTCCGAAATTTTAAGTTACGGAAGCGAAGGAGGAAAGCATTTTCCCTCGCTGCTTGTGGGCAATGAAGAAAGTGATGATGCAGCGGTTGTGGACCTGGATGGGACAACGGGAATCGTTAGCACCACGGATTTTTTTATGCCCATCGTAGATGATCCCTTCGATTTTGGTGCCATTGCGGCTACCAATGCCCTGAGTGATATTTATGCCATGGGTGCCACGCCAATTATGGCGATAGCCATCTTGGGCTGGCCCATCTCCAAACTCTCGCCCGAAGTTGCCGGTAGGGTTTTGGAAGGCGGGAGGTCGGTTTGCCACCGTGCCGGGATTCCGCTGGCAGGAGGACATAGCATTGATGCGCCCGAACCCATTTTTGGATTGGCCGTAACGGGGAAAATTTCGATAAAGCATATCAAGCGGAATAATCAAGCTCAAGAAGGTGATTTGCTCTATTTGACCAAGCCACTGGGCATAGGGATGGTGACGACGGCCCAGAAAAAGGGGTTGGCGAAGGAGGAAGACCTGAATCTTGCCAAGCAAACCATGCTGACATTGAATGAAATCGGAGCCTTAGCCTCCGATTGGCCGGAAGTGCATGCCATGACGGATGTGACCGGATTTGGACTGGGTGGCCACCTGACTGAAGTTTGCCGGGGAAGTGGGCTATCGGCTCGGGTTAATCTTGCGGCAGTCCCCACCTTTGATTTTGTTCAACAGTATATCGAGTTGGGTTGTATCCCAGGTGGTACACTCAGAAATTGGGATAGCTATGGCAAAGGAATAAATCTCACTCTGGAAACTGATAAATTTATTTTGGCAGATCCGCAGACAAGTGGGGGGTTACTGATGACGGTTGATCCCAAAGCTGCAGGGGTATTTGAGCAGAAAATGAACGATCAAGGGTATGTGGTAAAGCCCTTTGGAGAGATAACCGCTAAAGGACAATGGCTTATTGAGGTGCAATGATTGTAAACCGATAAAGCTAATTCCAAGATGTGTGCGAAAATGAGGGGCTTTAGCCCTGAAATCTTAACTGTCCTGCGTCACTTAAAGTTGATGGGTTAAATGGTATCGGTACCGACACATCCCCATCAAAGCCGGATTCTCTCAATGCCGTGTCATAATTTTCGAGGTAACCCGTAGTTCCGAACAGAAGATGGCAAACCAAACATTATTGGGTTTTGGCGGTAGGGGGTATTCGGAATTGATGCTTTTGCGGCCAAAACCCAAGCTACACGTTATTTTTGATTCCCCGGGTTGAAACCCGGGGCTATTAAATCGGCCACCCCTACGGGGTTTTTATATACAGGTATTCAATTGTAAATTCAGTGCGGATAACCTATTTTTAGCTATGGGAGAGGTTTACCCAGGACGGGCTGTAGAATCCTCTACAACCTCCTATTTCTAACTTCCTGCAAAATCGAAATTCCTTTACTGTCATGTGAAATGACTTATTGATAGGCCGTTTACCTAAATACATATAGCGTTGTTTACTAGGGGACTATAACAGAATCGGGATATGTGCACCCATATGTTGAGTTACATATTTCAGGGGCGTAGCCCTGCAATCTTGTCCATCCTGCAGTCAATCTACTGACTCAATTCCAGTTTTTCCAAAAACCTCCACTTGGTCCTGTAATCTTTATCCAAATTTTCCTCCAATAGAATCAAGCGGATAATCTCCACCGGAATGGAATTGTTTTTCAGGATGGTATCGTGAAATTCCTTTTCTGAAAATCCCGGTTTTTCCTCCAATTCCTGCTTTAACGCATAAAACTGCAAGCCGCCGATCATATAGGCGATTTGGTATAAAGGGCCATATCTTCCTTCAAAGGAGCGACGCACCTCCGCTTCGGCATTTGCCCGTTCATGCCCTACCCGGTCGACCAGAAAGTCGATGCATTCCTGGGGAGTCATTTTTTCCAGGTGGTAATTCAGACTGAAAATAATCCGGGCGCAGCGGTGCATGCGCCAAAACAACATCCCGATCTTATCCTCGGGAGTTAGAGGAAAATCTTTGTCCCACAGATTCATCTCCCAATAGAGCGCCCACCCTTCTATCCAAAAGGGTGTAGAAAAGGCGCTGCGGTAGGGTTTGTGCCGTTGGGTCATAAATCCTTGCAGATGATGTCCGGGGATAAGTTCATGCTGTACGGTCGCCCGGGAAAAGTGGGGATTATTACCGCGCATACTCATCATCTTTTCGGGATGAGTCATCGTGGAGGTAGGGTAGGAAATCTGAATCAGTTCACCTCCAAGAAAAAACGGATTTACCCGTTGGGCTTCGGCAGACATCATGCGCATGCGCCAGGTTTCTTTGGCAAGTGCAGGAACTGTTACCAAATCCCGATCTTCCACAAAAGCTATTGCCTCCTCTGCCAGAAAGTGGATATCCTCAGGCCACTCTCCGGGTGGCACATAGGTGTTTTTTACATGTTCCAAAGCTTCCCTCCACCGGTTGCCATAGCCAAGCGATTCCGATGCCAGCAGCATTTCCCTATCGCACCAGGCAAACTGCCTTTCCGCTTCCGCAATCAACTCCTCCGGGCTGTAAGGAATCAGTTCATATTCCAGTTCTTTGATCAAATCAGCTCTTCCAATCGGCTTGCCAATGATCCCACTTCCGTCATCTTTGACTAGCGTATTGGTATAATGCTCCTTAAGCGCCTTTGCATAAGTTTCCAATTCTGCAACCAAAAAATCAACCGGTCTTCTCATCCACCATGTGAAATCCGGATCGCAGTCGAAGTAAAACCCGGAGGACTCTTTCACCGCTTCAAGGTGCGATAACACGATTTCACTGGTCCTTTCGGCACCTTGCCAATTGTCAAAGGTTGGTGTATTCGGTAAGTTTGCGGTCTTGTCCTTTAGCTGTTCAGCAATCTGATGGAAGTTGCTTGCCAGCGACGGTGCATCGGGCTTTGTGCCGATTCGTCTATCCCGATAGAATTTTTCCAAGGGAGCCATTGGGTCGGCGACAAAAGCCAAGGATTGAAATGTCTGATAACTTACTCCCAGAAAATGTTTGTCCTTTTCTACCTTGTTCTTAAGCAGGATATAATCGATCTGTGCGTCCCGTTCCAGGCCTTCGAAATCCATCTCGGATAATCGATCTAGCCATTCTTGCCGAAAGGCATCCATGCGCTCATAGTATTCATCCGTCTCCCTAACGGTGTATTTCCGATTTAACGCGTTTAAATCAGCTTTATACATTTCTACCAATTCATACAGTGATGTCTGGGCGAATGATTGGGCGGGAAAAAAAAGGGTAACAAACGAAAAGAACATCGTCCTCACGAGGTGGTTTATTAGCGAGGTGGGTAGAGAAAAACCCCTTTTTGCAGGGATCGCAACGAATTCTTTGGCAGGACCTTCCATTATATTAATTTAAAGTTGCATATTCAGCAGTTAATATGACAAATAAAATTTGAAAGTCAGCGGCGATATAAGAAACCTTTTTCTACCCCCTGTTTTAAACCCTTGGCCTCAGCTCCATTCTCATGAGAACCTATTGCAAAATATCTTTAAGCATTATCTTAATTTCTATGCTAGTAGCTCCTGTTTGGTCACAAGGCGCACTAGCGGACTATAGACGGGCAGACTCCCTAAAGACCGCATGGAAGGACAAGGTTTACCATTCGCCTACTCAGATAAAATGGCATGAATCGAATGTATTTACCTATGTGTATAGAGATGACGAAGGGATTCATTATGTGAAAGTGGATCCTGCAACGGCTACAAAGTCACCCCTATTTGACGCGGTGAAGTTGGCGTCGGTCATCTCCGAGGAGATGGGAGAACAAATCGCTGCTGCTGAGCTACAGCTATCTCAGCTTGAGATACAGGATAGTCTGCTCAGCTTTACTTACAAGGGCGAAAAATGGGAATGGGAAGAAATCACTGAAACGCTAACTAAAACCGAAGAGCTTGGCGGCCGCTCCTCCCGCTACTGGGGAACGCGGGACAGTGAATTGGACGGCCCACCTGTCCCATCACCTGATAAGACGAAGGAAGCGTTTATTCGGGATTACAATGTATTTGTCAAGGACCTATCAAGTGGCAAATCCGAACAACTGACTAAATATGGCTACTTGGGCGAGTACTACACAACCAATCTAAAATGGTCACCGGATGGGGAAAAATTGGCGGTGTTTATGATGCGGCCTGCGGCGGTACGAAAATTAACGCTGATTGCCTCGGCTCCGGAAGATCAGTTGCAGCCAAAGGTCACGGAAAGAGATTACGTTAAGCCAGGCGATGCCTTACCTATTCGGCGTCCAGTCATTATTGATCTAGAAAGTAAAAAGTCATGGAAGGTGGATCTGAACCTTATGCCGGATCAGTTTTCCTTAAATCGGTTAAATTGGTCAAAAAACAGCCAATCCATCACCTGGGAATATAACCAACGGAGTCATCAGCGGTATACGGTATTTGAAATGGATGCATCCACAGGCAATGTGCGTGAGGTAATCGATGAGCGAAGCAATACCTTTATCGATTACAGCGGGAAATATTACCGCAAAGATTTGGAAGACAAAAACCAGATCATCTGGTCGTCAGAGCGGGATGGGTGGAGACACCTGTACCTTATTGATGCCAGTACAGGCAGTGTTATTCGCCAACTCACCCAAGGTGAATGGGTGGTTCGGCAGATCTTGCATGTGGATGAGGAAGCGGGTATGATTTATTTCACCGGAAGTGGAAAAGACCCAAAGGAAGACCCCTATCACCTGCACCTTTACCGGGTGGGATTGGATGGCAAGGGCTTGACGCAGCTTACCAGGGAGAACGCCAACCATGAAATCACCCTTTCCAAGGATGGGGCCTACTTTATAGATCATTTTTCCCGACAAGACCTGCCTCCAACTACGTTGCTGAAAAGCGGCAACGACGGAAGTGTCGGTATGGAATTAGAAAAGGCATCCATTGATGGCCTATTGGCGGCAGGCTGGAAAGCACCGCAAATTTTTACAGCGAAGGGCCGGGATGGAAAGACGGATATTTGGGGATTGATCATTACCCCGACCAATTTTGACCCGACTAAAAAGTATCCGGTGATTGAATACATTTACGCCGGACCACACGCTTCCTTTGTCCCCAAATCCTTTTCACCCAACTATTATGGCTTAAATGAATTGGCCGAACTTGGTTTTGTGGTGGTGCAGATGGACGGCATGGGCACCTCCAACCGCTCCAAGGCGTTTCACGATGTGGCTTGGAGAAATATTGGTGATGCCGGATTTCCCGACCGAATAGCATGGATAAAGGCGGCGGCCAAAGCGAATCCATATATGGATCTGGACCGGGTAGGCATATTTGGCACTTCTGCCGGAGGCCAAAGTGCCACAGGCGCATTGCTCTTTCACCCGGATTTTTACAAGGTAGCTGTTTCCTCCTGTGGATGTCATGACAACCGCATGGACAAAATCTGGTGGAATGAGCAATGGATGGGCTTTCCTTCAGGAGACCACTACGAAAAAAGCTCCAACGTGGTCAACGCTGGAAACCTGAAAGGTGACTTGCTGCTGATAGTTGGCGAAGTGGATGACAACGTGGACCCTTCATCCACCTATCAATTGGTTGACCAGTTGATAAAGCATGAAAAAGTGTTTGAGTTTCTGATGGTGCCGGGAATGGGTCACAGTTCGGGTGGCACCTATGGTGAACGCAAGCGCAGGGACTTTTTTGTCAAACACCTGCTTGGCGTTGAGCCTCCGGATTGGAATAAGGGGGCTTGTATTGTTTGTGCGGTGGATTGAAAATTGTAGATTTACGTGGTCAGAAGAACTGCTTTTCTGTTTTACGGCTGATCAACTTAATGGAATTGAAAATCGAAACTTCCGTTGCTTTTATTTGATGAGTACATCCTTGGAAAATACCGACTCCGGTTTTAACCAGATTCTACTCCTAATCAAGGAGGCAAAAAACCGTGTATATGCCAAAGCCAACAAAGAATTGGTGTTACTTAATTATAATGTAGGCAAGGTAGTTTCAGAGAAAGTTAACACGGGCAATTGGGGAGATGAGACGGTACAGGAATTAGCCGACTTTATCGCCTCAAAGCAACCCGAACAAACGGGTTTTAACCGAAGGGGACTTTATAGAATGAAGCAATTTTATGAGACTTATTCAGATCCAAAAATTGTCAGAAAAGTGTCAACGGCGTTGACACAAATACAACGCGCATATAATCAAGTACATGAATTTGTGTCGACAGTGTTGACACAAATTCAATGGTCTTCACATTGGCCAATAAGCTCCATCAATTAGCCGAAATTTTTTAATAAAGAAATTGACAGATGGCAATCATTCAAAAAACCTAAAAATGAAAACCCAAAACCACTTTATTATGAAAATCCGTTTACCCTTACTATTCTTTTTTATTGGAACCTTTTGTATCTCTGCTTTTGCCCAAAAAGGCTGGCAGGACATTCGTACCGTGGAGGATCTTGTGGAAAGCTATCCCGAGACCGTCAAGAGCATGTTTGACCAGTTTGATCTAGACCATCCGGGATTGGAAAAGGTAAAGGAGGCCCATACGCGTAAGGATTTAATTACCGCCTCCACCGAATTGCTGGCTTACTACAAAGATGGTAATCAGGTACCGGAATTAAGGAGGGAACAACCTGCCATGTCAAAAAGAACCGTGGCTGCTGCAGATACACTTCTCGCAAACGTGTATGAAATCCAAAACGTAAGGGGGGAAATTCCAATTCGGGCGGATGGCCATAGAGACTGGTATTATAAGGGACCCAACAACGACCGGGAATGGGCCTGGCTTTCCAATCGGCATTCGCAGGTAGGTACACTTCTGAATGTGTATTTCGAAACCGGAAACCCTAAATATGCCCAATATATCGATGAATTGCTTCGGGATTTTATCATTGCAAGTATGCCTTATCCCGCCGCAAAAGGTAGTGAATCCATTTGGCGGGGACTAGAGGTGTCATTTCGGTCGAAGGTTTGGTCTCAAGTTTTTTATGGATTAATCAATAGTGACTATTTGACACCTGCTGCCCAGTTATTGATGCTGAGTAGTTTAGCAGACCATGCGCATTACAATAGAAATTTCCATGGAGGTAATAACTGGCTCACGATGGAGATATCCGCCTTGGCAACGGTGGCGGCGAATTTTCCGGAGTACAAACAATCCGACGCCTGGCTTGATTACTCCGTCGGAGCCATGGTGGAAAGTATGAAGGATCAGGTCTATCCGGATGGGATTCAGACAGAACTTACATCACACTACCACAATGTGTCACTCGCTAACTTTGAACTCTTCAAAAATATCTGTGACAGGGCGGGAAAGACCCTGCCTGATTTTTTCACCCAAACGATAGAGGACATGGACCGTTATATCGCCCATGCCGTTCGGCCGGACGGTTTTCGGATTCTCAACAACGACGGAGATCGGGGTAGTGACCGGAATCTAATCCTAAAAGGAGCGGAAATCTATAACCGACCCGATTGGGAATATATAGCCACCAATGGTGCTTCCGGTTCGAAACCTAAGGATGGACCTTCCTATTTTATGCCATGGGCAGGTCAGTTGATTTCCAGAAGTGGATTTGATGCGCAGGCGCACTGGTCCTTTTTTGATATCGGCCCGTGGGGTAGCGGGCATCAGCACAATGATAAACTCCATCTTTCCGTTTCGGCTTTTGGAAAGGATTTCTTGGTGGATGCGGGAAGGTTTGCCTATACAGGAGAGGTGGCTGAAAAATTCAGGCCCTATGCCCGAGGCAGTCAGGGACATAACTTGATGATGATCGATGGAAAAGGTCAGGCAAACGGGCCCACACATGCACTTAAGCCAGTCGATGCTAATCATTTCCTAATCACCCCTGAATTTGACTACGCTTCTGGCCGCTTTGATTCATTTCAGGGAGTGGACGGAAATGCGTCCCATATCAGGTCCCTGCTGTATGTTCGGGGTGAATTTTGGGTAGTGGTAGATAAAGTGATTACAGACAGGCCAAGAACCATCGAGGCACTTTGGCACTGGCATCCGGATAATGAAGTAGTAAAGGAAGGAAAAACGGTTAAGACTAAAAATGCAGCTGGTAACCTGGCAATCCTCCCAATTGGAGCAAATGCGTTTGAAATTCAATTTATAGAAGGGCAGGAAGATCCGGCAATTCAGGGTTGGTATAGTCCGGAATACAATATTTTTGGACCTAATGTGGCCAGCATTTACAAAACAGAGATTGCCGGTACGGCAACAATGGCGTGGTTAATTCTGGCGGCATCCTCTGAAGTTCCAGACGCTACCACCACAATTTTAGCAGAAAGCGAAGAGGGAGTTACCGTTTCGGTTCAGGTCAATGGAAAAAGGTGGACGTTGGACGTTCCTTTTATGGATAGTTCAGCTGTAAAGGTAAACAAGGAATAGAAAAGGAGTTATGTATTTCAAACGAGGAAAATGTCAGGGAAGTGGTTTGCGTTAGGCTGTATTATTCTGTTTGTCGTCGGATGTAAAGCGACCCTTAGGCCAAATGCCAACGGGTCATCCTGCATTTGTGCCTTGGCTGAAGATTTTTCCAGGGCATTTGCGCTGCGGGCGGATGACGCCGCAGCCGGCACCGAGTTTATGCGGCAAACCGAAGGTCTTGCTTTTTCTGAACGGCAATCCGCAGCACAACGTGAAGTATTTGCCGGGAATGTACCACTAGCCTTCCGTACACCGGCCATCTTGATATTGGTAAATAAACTCGGGGACACGCTGTTACTTCCGGTTGCAAAGGATTACCTGGCCATTGGTTCAGATTCCGATTTTGTACGCATGCCGCTTTCGCTACCTAGCACCAAAGCTATAGCGGCTCGTCTAGGCTTTTTGATACCCACACCCACCTTGGTAGATTTAATCTATGAACAGGCCGGCATACAGCTGAAACCGCAACCCATGCATCCAGATGAAAGGATGCGTTCCAACGGCTATTACCTGCGCCATAATGAGCTGATCAATGAACAGGCGGGGCTAACAGTTTTCCCCGTGATCCTGGTAGCAGGCCATAAAAAGGATGTAGTGATTAGTACCCGTATGCATAGCCAACCACAAAAGGTGCCAATTTATGGCTGGCACCTTGGACCGAATCAGCCCATTCAGCCCTTGTCCTTGGTGCATGGGGAAAACTATGAAGATTACAGCCACGGGCTGAGGCTGATTAGTTCCTCCGCCTGTTTAAATGGAATTCGCCAATCCTTGGAAGATCTTTTTGCCGACCCACAATGGGCGGGCATTCTCGGTAGGGAGTCGGGCATAAGTCCGAGATTGCTTTTGGGTAATTAGATTTTGGAGGATTAATTTGGCGTGTACACTTCTATTGTTGATAACATCAAAAAAGTGCTGCTAGAAAATGGCTTAACTATTCCTAGTACATAAGTTACGGTAAAATAGCGACTTGTTTATGATTTTCTAATGGTTGCTTAAGCTCCCTGATAATCACATTTAATAGGAAAAAATTATTGCTATTTTTGTATCTCACTAAATACTTTTGTCATGACAAAAAAACTAATTATGCTATTCGTTGGCATTTTTGCTTTTGCCAACACATTGTTAGCCCAAGAAGAGGGCAAATTTAGGGTCGGAATGGACCTAGGGTATACCGTTCCTACTGCCGGTGGAGGTGGTGTCCTTTTTTACCTGGAGCCAAAATACAATATTCGCGACAATTTGAATATTGGACTTCGATTTGGTTCTGCTGCCATGGTGCGGGATTTGGTGTATTATACTCTCACCGATGAAGTCACTGGTAAAGTTGCCGCAAATGCTTCCATTGGCCTCACTGCGGATTATTATTTTAATACCCCGGGGAAGAATTTTGCACCCTTTGTGGGCGGTGGCTTGAGTTATATGCATTTTGCTGCTTTGGAGGTTGATACAGGCATTGTGGATGAAGAGTTGGTGGGTACGTTCGAAGTTAGAAATGCCTTAGCCCCCTTTTTTCGTGCGGGCTTCGAAACTGGCAAATTTCGGCTCTCCCTAGATTACAATTTTGTGCCAACCTCTGAGATTATCAATTTGCAGGGAGCGGTGATTGGAGAGACCGGAAACAGTTACCTAGGCATTGCTATTGGGTTCTATGTAGGCGGCGGAAAATGGCGAAATTAATCAAGTAACATAAATTTACCGATTTCATGCATTCTTTTGGGTTGTCTTTTTTACGAGACAACCTTTTTTTCTACCGGATTCTACATCCCAGCCGTAAAAAGCCATAGGTCCCCCCACTTTTTCCAATACAGTAACTGAAGGAAGTTTCCCCGGCCAAAAAATGTTATCTTCGCGACATTTCTACACTGAATTGTTTTCAAAATGATGTACTATAATCCTAAAGACTGGCTTTTGGGCATTTTCCGTTTACCGAAAGCGGACACATTCAGGACCTTGATTCCGTCGCTGTTGGTGATGTGCGTTTATTCAGCTGGAGTGGTCTACTTGGAAACTGAATACCTGAAAATGTCCAAAAACAGCCATGCCAGTAACATTACTGTCATGCATACGCTTCTGGGTTTTGCCATATCCATGCTCCTGGTTTTTCGAACAAACACGGCCTATGACCGTTGGTGGGAAGGCAGGAAATTATGGGGAAGCCTCGTCAATGCGAGCCGGAACTTGGCGATAAAAATTGCCGTATTTCTTCCTGATGAAGATACGGCATCGAGGACCTTTTTTAGACAGGTAATCCCGCTGTATGCCTTTTCGCTTCAGAAACACCTGCAAAAAGAAAGCACCAAGCTCCAATTGGATGAACAACCCCACCCGGAAATACCGGTGCTGGAGGGTCAACACCACGTACCCATGAAGATTACCGAAAGCCTAATCTTCAAAATCAATCACCTGTATCAACAAAAGACACTATCGGGTGATCAACTCATTATTCTGAATGCAGAAATCAACGCTTTTGCGGATATATGTGGCGGCTGCGAGCGGATCAAAAATACCCCAATCTCATTCAGCTACAGCTCCTTTATCAAAAAATTCATCTTTTTATATGTTGTCACCTTACCTTTTGGCTTTGCCTTTTCATTAGGTTACATCACCATTCCGGTGACTACCTTTATTTTTTACGTCATGGCTAGCCTGGAACTGATAGCGGAGGAGATCGAAGATCCTTTCGGGCACGATACGAACGACCTGCCCATGCAAAAGATTGCGGAAAACATTCAGAAGAATATTCAGGATATCTTAAAGAGCTAATTGGGCCCCGTGCTTCTTTTGTGAATGAATCACTGCTATTAGAAAAACATTCCCGCCTTACTGCGATTTGCCCCGGGCCAAGATTGGCAAAATACGCTCTACTTTGTCGTTGCGAATGCCATACATGACATCGTATAGGTTTACGACAGGATCACAATGGGGTACGATTACTTCTAGTTTGTCGCCTACTTTATAGCTTTTGTTGGATTTCTCGTAGCTGATTGTGCCATATTCGTCCGAGCCCGCATTGTACACGAAGTCGGGTTCCCCAACTACCCATCCTGTGGGCTTATTAAGTGTAAATGATTTGGAACCTGAATCGGTTACCAGCCGATTAGGATAGTTGTTATTGACAATGGTCGTCAAAACGGTCAGAGAAGCTTCAAAATCATCAAAAAGGGATTCGTTTTTAGCGCCACCGATTTCAAGGTACTGACAGTCCATAAATACGTAACTACCCACCTGCACATCAGTGAATCCCGGAATCGTATGCATCATGTCGTAAGTGCCTGTACCACCACCGCTAAAGATTTCCATATTTAGACCGGAGGCCTTCATGCGCTCATAGGTTGCTACGACAGGTTCGAACGTCTTGTGCGCTCTAGTTTTTCGTGCCTCAAATCCTTTGACATGTTGTACGCCGCCGTCATAAGCAAGGATACCCCGGAAACGGAGATTCGGCAATTTGTCTACCAGCTGCGCGAGCGCGAGAGCAGGCTCTCCGGTAGGTACGCCTGATCGCCGGATCACATCGATGTCCACAACTACATCGGCGATAATGCCGGCTGCTTTCGCCGCATCCTGTAAGTCCTGTGCATTTTGTGGGTTGTCCACGGCCTGAATGAAGCCTGGGAATTTCTTCCGCAGTTCCATTGCTTTGGCGATTTTCGGAAGGGTAACATTTACGCCGGTCATCAGCACGTTGGCGATACCGTTTTCCAGCATTACTTCGGATTCAGAAAGCTTTGCAGCACACACCCCTACCGCACCTGCGTCCACCTGCATCTTCGCGATGGCCGGACACTTATGGGTTTTTACGTGTGGCCGAACCCCTACACCGGTCCCTGCAAGTGGAATGGAAACCGCTTTTAGGTTATGGTCAAGTTTATCCAAATCCAGTAACAATGCTGGGCTGTCCAACTCCCATTTCGATTTGCCGATTTCCGAGGAAAGACGGTCAGTAAGTTGATCAGCATGGAGCTTGGAAGACCATAGCATTGAGGCTCCCGCAAGGGCTGAGGTCTGAAGAAATTTGCGGCGGTTGAATGAGGTGGACATGACGTGGAGTTAAGTGGCTATATTCGCTTCTAAATTTAAAAAAATAATTGAACGAATTGCTGTTTTCCCAACAAAGCACGCTGTTTTTTATTTGAATGGGCACTAATGGAAGCGCTTATTTCAATTTGCAGTAAAACAACCGGTAATTCTCCCCGACTTTGGTTCCCACCAAAAAGTTTTCGCCCCCGTCCTGCAGTCGGTATTGTTGCTTTAGTTCAGTCGCCGACTGGGCGTAATTCCGGGTGATCACATTGATCTTGCCATCCGGAACGAGCTTTTTAAGTTCCTTTCTGGGTTGCATGACTTCTTGTTCAATCACAAAGATGCGGGCGGGAATATCCTTCGGACAATCTGTTGCCGAATAAAGGTGGCTGTTAGGATGAAGTTTGCTAAGGGAATACCGCGCTGCAAATAGTTTGAAGGCGCCGGCCTTTAGAATGGCAGCGTTTGGCTCAATTAAAACGGATCCCAGTTCTCCGGTTGCATGACGTGCCATTGCCTCTTCTTCGTAAGTAAAGCTGAAGGTGGTGTTGCCAGCAGGATGAAGGTTTACGCAATGGATGATAGGGCAGGAACTCTTGCCGCCTGATTTCCAATGCAGCAGCACTTCTTTGACTTCATTTCGGACAGCAACCACCCACACCTGCTGTAGATAGGGCAGTTCCATAAGTGCCTGTTTGATATCTAGCATGGGAGACGCTTTGACCAAGATCTCAGAGGCCTTGGAAGCGAGCAAGGACCACGAAGCTGCAATATCCGGTTCGCAGTCGGAGAGTTTGTAAAGTTTTTGGTTCTGTTCTCCCCGTCTTGCGGGATCAATGTAGATTAAATCAAATGATTCAGCCGTTTGCCGCAAAAAATTTCGGGCATCGCCCTGATATACCTTGAATTTACCAGGGGCAAGTAGTTCCAGGTTATGGGCTGCAATGGCTGCCAGTTCCGGCTGCAGTTCACAATATACCGCCGATTTAAACCTGTTGGAGAGAAAGTAGCTGTCAATACCCGCACCTCCGGTCATGTCCACCATGCGGGTTCCTGCTACCAGATTGGCTTTAAAACTTGCGGTGACTTCAGAGGAGCACTGTTCCAACGCTACGCCTGACGGAAAGATCAGGTGAGGGTTAGCCACCCAACTAGGAAGTTTCTTTTGGGCCTTTTGCCTCGCTTGGATTTGCTGTATCGCAAGCGTTAAGTCGAAGGTTGTCTTGCCGCGGTAGCTTAAAAGTAATTGTGCAGGATCCTCTGATAGGTGATCCTGCACAAATCTGAACAGTTCTTCGGTATAGATTTCAGCCAATTCCAACTTACACCATGCTATGTTCGACGAGATAAGATGCGATCTGCACGGCATTGGTGGCAGCGCCCTTTCGTAAGTTGTCCGCGACCACCCACATGTTCAGTGTATTTGGCTGACTTTCATCTCTTCGGATACGCCCTACGAAGACCTCGTCTTTCTTATGGGCATTGAGTGGCATGGGGTAAATATTCTTTGATGGATCATCCTGAACCACTACGCCTGGAGCTTTGGAAAGCAGGTCGCGCACCTCATCCAGATCAAAGTCTTTTTTGAATTCCACATTGACAGACTCAGAATGTCCGCCCATGACGGGAATTCTCACTGTGGTAGCTGTCACTTGTATGGTCTGATCGTCAAAGATTTTCTTTGTCTCTTTGATCATCTTCATCTCTTCCTTAGTATAGCCGTTCTCTTGGAAGACGTCTATATGCGGCAGGACATTTAGGTCGATTTTATAGGGATAGACCATCTCTGCCTTTTCACCGGCACGCTCGGCCATCATCTGATCTACCGCCGCCTTGCCGGTGCCTGTCACGGACTGATAGGTGGACACCACGATCCTCTTGATACCATATTTCTCGCGTAGGGGAGCCAAGGCTAGCACCATCTGTATGGTAGAGCAGTTTGGGTTGGCAATGATGCGGTCATCTATTCGCAGGGACTTTCCGTTTATTTCCGGCACGATCAGCTTTTTGGACGGATCCATCCGCCAAGCCGAAGAGTTATCGATCACGATAGTGCCTACTTCGGCAAATTTCGGTGCCCATTCCAGCGAAGTGCTGCCTCCGGCAGAAAAGATCGCAATATCCGGCTTTGCGGCAACTGCATCAGCCAAGCCAATAACCGTATAGTCCTCACCCTTGTAGCTGATCTTTTTTCCTGCAGACCGTTCGCTTGCTACAAGTAGCAATTCGTCAAATGCAAAATTGTGCTCAGCGAGCACCTCTAGGATTTCTGAGCCCACTAATCCAGTGGCTCCGACTACGGCTAATTTCATTCCTTTGTATTTATTTGATTGCTTATGCTAATTTTTCAAATCCAATTTGTGCCTTCTTAGTCTCCTTCGTGCTCATTTTTTTAAGAGGACCACAGAGGACACAAAGGTAACAGAGAGGACACTGATACTTTTTTTACCACTTTGTTCCTTTTTATGTCCTTAGTGGTCTTTTTTTCAGCTAGATATGTTTTTTATTTTTTATTTATTGTTAAATTGACACCATGAAAGCCTTGTTTTTTGTATGGGGTTTCTTTGCTTTTTCCATACTAGGTTTTAAGCTTTTACCTAAAACCGAAACGTTGGCACTTCAGGATTTTGAAAGCAATTTTTTACTAACGGATTATCCTGAAGAGTTTCTACCCGGGTGGTCGGCCAACGAAATACGTTCCGGTACATCGAGGGTCTTCCGTGCCCAGGGAAAGGGCATCAATGCGTCGACAGCGCTGGGTATACAGACTACCGGTGCTTTTGATGCGCAAATTTATATAAAAACATCCACTATTGGGTTCAAAAGCAGGAGAATTTCCTTTTTGGCCAGAACCGAACGGTACGGCAGTGGCAACCGGCCGGTATCTATTTTCTATTCCTTTCGTCTTCCCTCGCAAGAACAATCTTCGGAATCGGTCTCACTTTCCGACCCCAGCAGCTTTCCAAATACTGATACTAACTATCAGCAATATGAACTGCTGATTCCCGAGCCCCTGATGGAGCAGGAGGAAATCATTATCCGTCTTGAAGTGCGCTATGGAAATGGGAGCGGGAGTGCTGCACGGCTGTACATTGATGACTGGTATTTTCATGGCGTGGATGAGGGTGATGAGGTTGAGGAACCCCTCCCAGTGGCAGAAGACACCCCCTTGGTCATAAGGGGCATTTACCAGTTGGACGCCCACAGGCTGAACGTCATTTTCAATCAGCCTATTCAACAAACGGTTGCTGGAATCAAGCTCTCAAACGGGTACGGATCTCCCACATCTTTTCACGTCAACGCGGATACGCTAACGCTTTCTTTTGAGGACTACCTTTATACCAATGCTTATCAGTTGGAAATTGGGCGGGTACAAGTCGCGGACAAAGAAATCCTGTTGGAAAATGCAACTATCCCTTTTGAGATTAACGCTCCCACTCCCTTTGGGGCGATAATCATAAATGAGTTCATGGCCGATCCAAATCCAAAAGGTCTGCGGCCGGTTGAGGCGCTTTTGCCATCAGCTGCCAATGACGAGTACATCGAGCTTTACAACCGGATGGAAAAGCCAATCCGCATAAAAGAGTTTACCTACAATGGCGGAATGCTTGAAGACGCCGTGCTGCAACCAAGATCTTACTTCATCCTAACTTCACCGGCGAAAAAGGAAATCTTTAGCGCATTTGGACTTACTGCGTCAGTAAGTCCATTTAGGTCACTGCCCAATGGAGCTGGTAGCATTGTTCTTTCAGATCCTTTCGGGAATGTTATCGATAGCCTTAGCTATGATACCTCCTGGTATTCCGAGGCAGAAAAGAACCAAGGCGGATGGTCACTGGAACGCATCAATCCTGAACAGGTTTGTAGCGATTCGTTCAACTGGGGTGCCAGCACATCAACTGCAGGTGGAACACCCGGTAGGGAAAACAGCATCTTTTCACTCTCGCCTGATGGGCGTGCTTTTGAAGTCCTAGGCATATTTCCTGAGGGCGAAAGACTTAGGGTTCAGTTTTCCAAGCCACTTTCTCCGACTGGACCTATACCCAGTGACTTGGCTATAGATGGTGTTCTAGCTGCTATCGATTCTTCTTCCCAGAATATATTGTGGCTTCGACCGGCAGTTTCCTTAGTATCCGGTTCGGAATACAATCTCCAGCTAGGAAGTTTAGTAGACTGCTTTGGCCAATTGCCTGTTTCCCGCGAACATACCTTTAAATACGATATTGACCCGCCCGGATTGCTACGGGTGGCAGGCCTTAGTTCCGATGAGCTTAGACTTTACTTTGACGAGGCCATTTTGCCCGGTTCGGTAGGGACGGGTTCTACCTTTAACCTTTCTCCCTTCACAGGTACCGTAGATGTAATCCTTCCCAATCGGGGGTCCCATGTAGATCTGAAGGTCGATCCCCCCCTGGTTCTAGGTGATTCCTACCACATAAGGGTTGAAGGTGTAGCCGATCTACTGGGAAATAGACTTACTGGTGCCGATATGCGTTTTGAGTGGGAGGATGCCTTGGATACGGTGTTTTTTGCGTCTCCTACTTCCATCTTTATTCGCTTTGGCGTGGCTGTACAGCCAGATAGCGCACGGATAGTTACAAATTATGTACTCGACCGAAACCTAGGGAATCCCGAAGCTGTGCTACCCCTTCCGGACGACCCTGCTGCGTTCCAATTGATTTTTGACCGGCAGTTTCCCCAGAATGTACCTATAGCGGTGCAGGTGGAAAATATGTTGGATAGGGAAGAAAACTATATCAGCACCCACCGAAAGACCTTTACCTGGGACACGCGGGCGATAGCGATCACGGCGATTGACCTCCTGGACAGCATTTCTTTACGTCTGATATTCAACAAGGCGTTAGACGAAAAGTGGGCAACTATCCCATCCAATTTTGAAATAAACAAAGGCATTGGAGCCCCGGACCGGATTTTCCAACCTAGTCCCAACGTTCTGCTCGTGTATTTACGTACCCCTTTAGAGCAACAGACGACCTATCAGCTATCCGTAAGATCACTGCGGGATTTATTTGGACAAGGATCGACAAGAACGATAAACGCTTCTTTCACCTATGACACCGCTCCTCCGGCTGTGGATTCCGTTTACCTGCTGAATCCTTTTGACCTCGTGTTGGAGGTAAACAAGCCTATCAACCTCCCAGATTCGGTTAGGATCAATGAGCAATGGTTCCTCAACCCCACCTTACTGGATGAAAGGCGGCTGCTTTTATCCGCCTCTATCCCTTGGACATGGGAAAGGCTTGATGTATTTATTCCATCATTGACCGATAAAGCCGGAAATACAGCTTCTGCCCTTTCACTAGACTGGGACATCAGCAACCTAGCCCTATCATCGGTACAAATACTGGATGAGGCTACGTTGTTGCTTGGGTTTTCCGATTTTTTAGATCCCACAAACAGCTTGTTTGTCGATCGGTATTTAATCAATGGAAGGGTTCCTGCTGAGGTGATTTTAGAGGAAAACGGGTACGAACTAAAACTTAACCTTTGGGAACCCCTATCCTTGGAAGATTCGCTTCTGTTAGAGGTGACTGAGATTCGGTCTATTAACGATAGGTTGGGCGCTAACCTATCGTATCGAACGATCTACAGTGACGGGATTTCCGCGATTTGGATTGAACAGGCCCAGCTTATTCAAATCATGCAAGAAATCCCCTTAGGGTTGGTGAATCCTTTTGTCGGTCAGTTTACCTGGGTTGAAGAAGATCTGGAAGTACAGGTTTTGGTTGACCCCACACAGCGGAACCTCATTCAACTTGTAATAGACAAACCACTTCCCAATGACCGGTACCTTCAACTTCGGATTCCCGCACGCATCGCTGCGGACGGGACTTGGCTCCCTGGCAGTATTAGGACAGTTCGCTGGGATAATACGCCACCAGCCTTACAGTCGGTAGAGGCATTGAATCCGCTTGAAGTTATACTCCGGTTCGATGAACTGCTTGATCCAATCTTAGCGGTGGTGCCTGGATTTTACCAGATCGAGGGGATGTCGCCCACAGAAGCGCTGATAGGAGATGAAGGGCACGAGGTTATTTTAAAATTTGATCAGGGGCTGCCCCAAGCAGATTCATTGACCGTTATTATTGAAGGGTTGGAGGACTTAACTAGAAATGCCATAGGCACGATTCGGTATACCTTTGCATTTTCTCCACCTCATTCGCCCAGTTTTCGTCAATTGATCCTGAACGAACTAATGCCTGCGCCAAGAGCCGGGGGACTGTTGCCTAACGTGGAATATGTTGAGCTATACAACCTATCTGATAAAACCTTCCAGTTAGGAGGCCTGCGTTTTGGCAATTCGAGGAACTATACCGTGCTTCCAAGAGGTACGATTTCTGCCGGGGAGTTTATTGTACTTTGTCCCCTAAACCGAGTTGCCGATTTCTTGCCTTTTGGAAAGGTTGTTGGCATTTCGCCATGGCCAACACTCCTGAATTCAGGTGACGAGCTTTGGTTGGCGGATCAGTCAGGTAATCCTATCGACCGGATAAGTTATGACGTCGGTTCCTTTGGCAGTAGTGCAATTGCCGAAGGGGGGTATAGTCTAGAGGTTGTCAATCCTACCTATCCCTGTGTCTCTGCGACGAATATCAGGCCTTCCATCGCGGATTTAAGGGGAACGCCTGGAAGTGTAAACTCCGTGTTTGATGCTTCCCCGGACAGGGTAGCACCCAAGTTAGTAAAGGCTCAAGTCTTGGGACCCGAGGAGCTGATAGTAACCTTTACAAAACCCCTGATTCCGGAAAATCTCGCTGCCTACTTCCAGCTTAGCCCTCCTCTTGAACTTTCCGAAACCCGTCTTGATGAGGATAATGTCTTCGGGATCATTTTAACGTTTACAGAGGAATTTCAAACCAAT
>WGNT01000045.1 GCA_016124425.1 Cytophagales bacterium | reverse complement strand
AGCCCTTTCGGATGTACTTTTGCTCTTTAAAAAAGACATGGAGCGGGCAACCTTCTTGGTAGGCCACAACGTGGAGTTTGATATAAAGGTCACTGGTGCCGAGTTCCTTAGAAAAGGAGTGGAAACGGATTTCTTGAAGCGAAAAACGCTGGATACCAAAGACTTGTCCACCGACTTTTGTGCGATACCTGGGGGTAAAGGAGGAAAATTCAAATGGCCCACGCTCACCGAACTACATAAGAAGCTCTTCGGAGCGGATTTTGATTCGGCCCATGACGCAGCCTACGATGTTCATGCCACAGCGAAATGTTTTTTCGGGTTGATCAGCCACCGTGTACTTTCACCGGTAGAAGGTGTGGCACTTTCAGAAGTAACCTATGAAGCCCCCAAACTAGAAGCAGCTAATTTCGAATTTGCAATAGACGATCAGAAGGCGGCAGCTAAGGATGTACTGAAGGCCGCCGGTGGTGCAGACATTTCAGATCTTACGGATGTTCCCTTTGTACATTTGCACGTGCACACGCAGTTTTCCATATTGCAGGCAACGTCAGAAATCCCGACGTTGATACGAAGAGCCAAAGAACTGAATATGCCAGCCATCGCAATGACCGACCACGGGAATATGATGGGAGCCTTTAATTTCGTACGGGAAGCACTGGCCAATGGCATAAAGCCGATTCTCGGGTGTGAGTTTAATGTTTCCAAAGACAGAAAGAATAAAGGCACCAAAGACGACGGATTTCAAACTGTCCTTCTGGCAAAAAATAAGGATGGCTACCACAACTTAGCCAAATTGGCTTCCTACGCCAATACGGAAGGGTTTTACTATCTTCCCCGTATTGATAAGGAGCTTTTGGTAACGTACAAGGACAATCTCATTGCTACTACCGGAGGCCTATGGGGTGAGGTTCCTTATCTCATCCTAAATGTAGGGGACACTCAAGCGGAGGAAGCGTTTGTGTGGTGGAAGGAAACCTTCGGAGAGGATTTCTATGTAGAACTAAACCGCCATGGTATCCCCGAAGAGGAAAAGGTAAATGAGGTATTGCTTCAATTAGCCCATAAATATGGAGTAAAGTATTTTGCCGCAAACAATACGTACTACAATCAGAAGTCGGATGCCAATGCACATGATATTTTGCTTTGTGTAAAAGACGGAGAGTTGGTAGAAAAGCCAAAAAAATATATCGGCAGAAGGGGACGGGAGTTTAGGTATGGATTTCCGAACGAGGAGTTTTATGTGAAGTCTCCTGAAGAGATGAAGAAGTTGTTCGCTGATTTGCCAGAAGCAATTACCTGTACCCATGAAATTGCAGAAAAAGTAACCTCATACAAGTTAGCCCGGGAAGTACTTCTTCCCAATTTTGATATTCCCGCTGAATTTATACATCCGGAAGATGCTGTGGACGGCGGCAAACGCGGTGAAAATGCTTATCTTCGTCACCTTACCTATGTTGGCGCTAAAAAAAGATATCCGGATATTACGCCGGAGGTCATTGAGCGGTTGGATTTTGAACTGGCTACCATAGAGCGAACAGGGTATCCGGGATACTTTTTGATTGTGCAGGATTTCACCCGTGCAGCGAGGGATATGGGGGTATCCGTCGGGCCCGGAAGAGGTTCGGCGGCAGGGTCCGCTGTTGCCTATTGCGTAGGAATTACAAACATTGATCCAATCGCGTATGATCTTCTATTTGAGAGATTTCTGAATCCTGACCGGGTTTCCCTTCCCGATATAGACATTGACTTTGATGACGAAGGACGGCAGCGGGTTATTGATTACGTTATCCAAAAGTATGGGGCCAATCAGGTCGCTCAAATCATCACCTACGGAACTATGGCTGCGAAATCAGCTATCCGTGATACGGCGAGGGTGCTCAACCTCCCCTTATCAGAGGCAGACCGTCTGGCAAAGCTGGTTCCCGACATCAAATTAAAAGCGCTTTTTGAGCTTGGAAAGGATCAAGCAAAGCTCTCTGAAAAGCTGAAAAACAATTCCGAAAATCTACAAAAGGCGAATGAACTCATCCGGATTTCAAAAGGAAATGACGACAACGCCAAGACGGTAAACCAGGCGAAGATTTTAGAAGGATCCGTTCGAAATACAGGTATCCATGCCTGCGGTGTAATTATCACACCGGCAGACATCACCAATTACGTCCCGGTAGCATTGGCCAAAGATTCCGAAATGGTCTGTACCCAATTCGATAACTCTGTGGTAGAAAGTGCCGGCTTGCTGAAAATGGATTTTTTGGGATTAAAGACGCTTACGCTCATCAAAGACGCCGTTAAAATCATCAAAGAAAGACACGGAATAGAATTGGATCCTGAGGAATTCCCGATAGATGACGTTAAGACCTATGAGCTATTCCAGCGTGGCGAGACAGTTGGTATCTTCCAATACGAATCTCCTGGGATGCAAAAGTACATGCGGGAACTAAAGCCGACAGTTTTTGCGGATTTGATTGCCATGAACGCGTTGTACCGTCCGGGGCCACTGGAATACATCCCAAAGTTTATCGCCAGAAAGCATGGCCTAGAGCCGATTTCTTACGATCTGGATGACATGGAAGAATACCTGAAAGAAACCTACGGGATCACCGTGTACCAGGAACAGGTAATGTTACTTTCACAGAAACTCGCTGGATTTACAAAGGGCGAGGCGGACGTATTGCGGAAGGCAATGGGTAAGAAGCAGAAAGATGTCTTGGACAAAATGAAGCCGAAATTCATCGAGCAGGCGGGAGAAAAAGGGCATGACAAATCCAAGCTGGAGAAAATATGGAAAGACTGGGAGGCATTTGCCTCCTACGCATTCAATAAGTCCCACTCAACCTGCTATGCCTGGATTGCATATCAGACGGCCTACCTGAAAGCACACTATCCCGCTGAATACATGGCGTCCGTCCTTAGCAACAACATGAATGACCTCACACAGGTAACCTTCTTCATGGAAGAATGTAAACGCTCATCCATACAGGTACTAGGCCCAGATATCAATGAATCCAAGAGTGGCTTCACCGTAAATATGGAGGGACAGATTCGTTTTGGGCTAGCGGCGATAAAAGGTGCGGGTGCGGCAGCAGTGAGCGCAATTATTGAAGAACGAACCAAAAAGGGGCTTTACAAGAATATCTTTGATTTCGTGAAACGGGTTAATTTAAGGGCTATAAATAAGAAAACCATGGAGGTCTTGGCTATGGCCGGAGGTTTCGACTGCTTCAAAGAGCACCATAGGAGGCAATACCTCGAAGCACCGGAAGGCGATTTACCCTTATTGGAAAAGGCGGTTAAATATGCTCAAAAAATCATTCAGGAAGAAGAAAGCAATCAGGTTTCGCTCTTCGGTGGTAACTCAGGTATGGCAATTCCCATCCCAACAGTACCCAAGATGGAACCGTTTAGCCAACTACAGCAGCTGAATATAGAAAAAGAAGTGGTAGGATTATATATCTCTGGGCATCCACTGGACCAATTTAAAATCGAAATCGAAGCATTTACGAACACGAAACTGCCAGATATGAGCCAAATAGATCTCCTCAAGGGCCGCGGAGAGATTAAAGTGGCGGGGGCCGTTACCTCCTTTGCCCATAGGACAACAAAAACCGGCAAGCCGTTCGGTACCATCACGGTAGAAGATTACCATGGCGGACACACGTTTTTCATCTTTGGCGAAGATTATGTCCGTTACAAAGAATACTTCATGACTGGATGGTTCTTGTATATCACAGGAGCGGTTTATCCCAGCAGATTTAAACCTTCTGAATGGGAATTCAAAATAAACAGCATATCTCTTCTCAATGAACTACGGGGAAAAATGATTAAGGGATTACGTGTACATATCGCCTTAGAAGACCTAACTTTTGACCTAATGGAGAAGCTGGAAAAAATTACCACTACCTTTCAAGGCGATGCCAGACTTTACATCAACATCATCGATGACAAAGAAAATATTACCCTGGATATGATGTCAAAAAAATATAAAATAGATCCGTCAAACGAACTTATAAGTGCCTTAGGCACCATCCCCGAAATCGCTTACAAAATCATTTAGCAAAAAAAATACCATGGAGGAACTAAATATAACGCAATCGCCTTTAGAAGTATATTTTGTACTCATTTGAAAAATTAAACAAGATGGCAAAAGCTATAGAAATTACAGACTCCAACTTTGAGGAAATACTTCAATCGGATCAACCTATATTAGTAGATTTCTGGGCGGAATGGTGCGGTCCCTGTAAAGTGATTGGCCCAATCGTAGAAGAATTAGCTGGTGATTATGAGGGAAAGGCGGTAATCGGAAAGTTAGATGTAGACTCTAATCCAGACCTAACCAGAAAATTTGGTGTGCGAAGCATCCCTACCCTTTTAATATTTAAGGATGGAGAGGTAGTTGACAAGCAAATCGGCGCTGTACCCAAATCCGTTTTAAGCCAGAAGATAGAAGCTCAACTTTAAAAAAAGCCCATAATGGGCTTTTTTTTTGATTAGAGGATAAGAAATCCACACCCTTTGGTGAACTTTTTCCCTAGATTTTCTGACGAGTAGTGTGACTTTACAGGTCTTATTTGCTTTGCCATGTAACTTATCGCTAACCATCAAAAGCAATAATATTCGTGTCGTTAGCATGCAAATACAGGAAATAAATCGTGTTCCCAAATAATCTAAGCTGCTTGAGAATGACAGGTTTTATGATAACTCAAATCAACTGGTGCTTCATCAAACCCATTTTATCATTTCCAATCATCAACATTCATCAAAACCGGCTACAAGGGTACAGCTAATGATTCCGAACTGTTTTCACGAAAAAGGTGGATCAAATTTGAGTTTGATCCTCAGACGTTCTTTGCTGACCAAATGGCTGCGGAAGTTGTGATACGCCACCCGATACGATAAACTTCATGATTTCTGTACTATTTACATTTTTCAACACCCTAACATTTTCTTTTGGCACTAAGTAGAGGTTACCACTGAAGTTATAGGAATGAGGGAAATAAACCGACACCATTTCGGCCTCTCCGATAGGGGACAAATCATCTTGCGTCATAAACCCAAGTCGAGACATATTGTCAGAAAGCTTAACCACAATCGGAGTATTAAACTTTTTCTTATCACCAACAAAGGCAGACATCAAGTCTTTGATACTTGTATATAGAATATTGACCAATGGTATCTTAAAGACTATTTTCTCCAGCTCCTCAAAAATTGACCTTGTGAGGAAGATGCTCGTCATATACCCAACCGCAGTGACAATTAACAACATAAAAAGTATCCCCAGACCAGGAATATTTATGGGAATAATGTTATCCAAAAACTGCACCGCAAGAAAGATAATGTAGCCGGTGACTGCGAAGGGGACTACAAAAAGCAATCCTCTCAAAAAATACCCGAAAATGCGTTTTGAAGTAAAGTTAGACATAATGTGCAATAGGTAGGACTTGACTGAACATCAATAACATTTATACCAAAAAAAAGCCCTGCTTTTTAAAACAGGGCTTTTTTTATTTTTAACATATTTTATAAGTCGATCCCCATAAATGACATAAAAGCAATACCCATCAACCCGGTAAGCAGCATTGTGATCCCTAAACCTTTAAGACCATTAGGTACATGAGAGTATTTCAACTTTTCTCTAATAGCTGCTAGGGCAACAATTGCCAAAAAGAAACCTGTTCCCGATCCAAATCCATACACCGTCGCTTCAGCAAGTGTATAATCTCTTTGGGCCATGAACAAAGAACCACCCAAAATGGCGCAATTTACAGCGATTAACGGAAGAAAGATTCCCAAAGCCCCATATAATGCGGGTGCGAATTTCTCAACAACCATCTCAACCAACTGTACCATCGCAGCGATAATGGCGATAAACATGATGAACCTCAAGAAACTTAAATCCACGGCAGCAAATGATGCTCCTGCAAAGGCTAATGCCCCTTCTTTCAACACAAATTCATTCAACAACCAGTTTAACGGAACAGTAATTGTCAATACGAAAATAACTGCAGCCCCCAGACCCAATGCGGTACTTACTTTTTTAGAAACAGCAAGAAATGAACACATTCCCAAGAAATAAGCAAATACCATGTTGTCAATAAAGATTGACCGAATTCCTAAACTAAATAATTCCATCTTTTTACTTATTCGTTAATGTTCTACATACCCCGTCTTGGACCTCTGCACCCAGATGATCAAGCCAAGGATAATAAAGGCACCCACCGGGCTTACCATTAGTCCGTTTGTTGCTAGGTTAAAATCCTCTCCAATTAATCCGGATATGGCATCATACACCGGAACCCCAAATAGTGACCCTGAGCCTAACAACTCGCGGAAAAAAGCAACAGCAAGGATAATCCAAGAATATCCAAGGCCACTTCCAAATCCGTCCAAAATAGAGTCGTATGGCTTATTGCCCATAGCGTAGGCTTCAAGCCTTCCCATGACGATGCAATTGGTAATGATCAACCCAACGAATACTGAAAGCTCTTTGTACATGTCGTAGGCAAATGCTTTCAATACCTCGTTTACGAGTGTTACTAAGGTCGCTACGATGGCCAACTGCACGATTATTCGCACCCTACTTGGGATCTTATTTCGCAATAAAGAGATAACCAAATTGGACATTACAATAACGAAGATGACAGAAAGTGCCATAATCATCGTCGGCTGCAATTGGGTGGTAACGGCTAAAGCGGAACAAATTCCAAGCACTTGAATGGTGATAGGGTTATCATCAACGAGTGGATCGGTAATAAGCTTTTTTCGCCTCTTGGACAAAAACGCCTCTACGTCTTTTTTTTCCTCCAAAACCTTTTCAGCAGTTTCTGTACTCATAATTTTTGTATTGAAACGTTTAACTTTTCTTAATTCAAGGCAACTTGATTGCCTTCTTTGATCTTATCGATATAACTTCTGTAGCTCTTTAGGTAATTCTTAAGCATATTATTTACGCCCACAGCTGTAATTGTCGCACCAGAGAGACCGTCAACCTTATGCTCTTCTCCAGAATAATCTTTTCCCTCCCCTTTCTGCATATCCACAGAGACCAAGTTTCCACTATCGTCAAATATTTGCTTGCCCTCATACCTGCTTTGAACATCGCGAGAAGTGATTCTTGCCCCGAGGCCGGGAGTTTCTCCTGCATGGGAAAACGTGACACCTTCTATGGTATTTACATCTGTTTGCAAAGCAAGGTATCCCCAAATATTATCCCATAGGCCGTTTCCGTAAACGGGGAAGATATAGGAGGCAACATCCTCAGGACCTCCTTCAGCATGGAATATAAAAACCGGATACAACCTTTCTTCAGGCGCCTTTTTATAGTTTTTACTTACATCTACTGATTCGGCGGTTATAGCGCTACCTCCGACTTCTGTGACCTCCTCACCATCAATATTTACTACCATTGAAGATATCCTACTTTCATAAAAAGCGTCAATCTCATCCGGCTTCATGGCTTCAATATCTTCAGCTGGGATCACCGCCCCCAAAATTTGTTTCTTTGTATCGAGCGCTTCGGCTTTCTGTTGTATAGGTTTTAATACTTCCGATGTGCCGGATAGCAATAACCCTAAGATAATTGTAAGGACTACAGAGAATGTAATCACATAAGCATTAGACTGTTGCACGTTGTAACCTCCTTTTTTTGTTTGCCTGTACTACATAATAATCAATTAATGGGGCAAAAACGTTCATAAATAGAACGGCTAGCATAATTCCTTCAGGATATGCCGGATTAGTTACGCGTATAATAATTGTAAGCGCACCAATCAGCAATCCGTAAATCCATTTTCCGGTCTCCGTTTGCGAAGCTGATACTGGATCAGTTGCCATAAAGACAATCCCAAACGCCAATCCTCCCATCACTAAGTGGTAGTGAGAAGGCAGTGCCATGTATTCGTTCACGGACAAGAGGTTCATTACAACTCCCATAAGATAAGCGCCTCCGAAGGCACTCAAGATGATTTTCCAGCTTGCCACGCCAGTAAACAACAAGATGGCTGCGCCTATCAAACACATCAACGTAGATGTCTCTCCAATAGATCCAGGAATATATCCCATAAACATATTGACAAAACTGAACATCCCGTCCATTATCCCGGCGTTGTGTTGAGACAGCTCCGCAACTGCGTTTTCTCCTGATTGACCGGCCTGATAAACAACTGAAAGGGCTGTCGCCCCTGAGAAACCATCAACGGCGTTTTCTCCAACGTAGGTCCATACGGTATCTCCCGAAATCTGTGCGGGGTAGGCAAAATATAGGAAAGCCCTTGCGGTCATAGCTACGTTTAGGATATTCATCCCGGTACCTCCAAATACCTCCTTCGCAATAACTACGGCAAAAATGGTCGCTACCGCTACCTGCCAAAGTGGTATAGTCGCGGGAACAATCAACGGAATCAACATTCCCGTTACCAAAAAGCCTTCATTTATGGGATGCTTTCGAATCACTGCGAATACCACTTCTACCAATCCGCCTGCCGTATACGATACGAGTACGATTGGCAAAACCAAAGTCGCTCCTAAAAGAAACTTATCGCCGAAGGTGGCATTTGCATCACCTGTCGCCAGAAAATGCATGGCACCGGTATTGTAAATCCCAAAGATAAGGCAAGGGATCATTGCTATGACAACGGTAATCATCATCCGCTTTAAATCGATCGCATCCTTTATCTGAGCTCCTTTCGGACTTGTGGTATGATTGGGGGAAAACATAAAGGTCTCCCCTGCCTCATACAGATAGTACAGGTTTTCTAGTTTGCCTCCTTTTTGGAAAAGGGGTTTCTGCTTGTCTAACAGATCTCGTAACAACTTCATATGAATTAACTATATTGTATCAGTTCTATACCTTTTCTAACCAGTTCCTGAACCGGGTGTTTTGAAACATCCACGAATTCACACAAGGCCAAATCTTCTTCGATTACTTCATAAATACCGAGTTCTTCCATATCGTCATAGTCCTCGGCCATAATGGCTTTCATGAGGTATACGGGGTATATATCCATTGGGGTAACGCTTTCGAATACGCCTGTGGACACAAATGCCCTAGGTTCTCCCCGCGTATTGGTATCGAGTACGAATTCCTTTTTTGGGTATAAGAAGGAAAACAGCCCAAGTGCTTTGTGATAACTCAATTTGTCAGAAGTAGGCTTCATCCATCCCAAAAACTCGTAGTAGTCCCCTTCTGGTAAGAGCGTGAGTTGATGGTCGTAATAACTCAGGTATCCGTCCAAATTGATTTTTTGACCGGTTAGCGCGTTGCCTGTTATGGCTCGTACGTTAGTTGACTTGATATTCCCGGCAACAAAACTATCCACACAAGCACCCAAATAGGTCTGTGTATAGCATGCTTTTTTAGCTTCTGAGCCTGTAATCGCTATAATCTTGGAGGCGTCATACGCACCGTTGAGGAATAGTTTGCCGATTTGGACAACTCCATAGGGATTTATTGTCCAAATCACATCACCCTTAGCAATAGGATCAACATGATGAATCTGTACGCCAACATTTCCTGCTGGATGAGGCCCTGAAAACTTGTTTATTTCTACTCCTTCAATGTTATCATAAGCCGATGATGCTGCTTTGTCCGCAGGAAGGCCAAGATATACTTTACCGGACGTAAGTTTTTTTACGACTTGTATCCCAACTTTAAACGCTTCTTGCTGTCCTTTCAAAAGGATTTCATAGTCTGGTGCTAAGGGATGGGTATCAAAGCCGGAAATAAAGATTGATTTTGGCGTATCCGATGGGTTTGCGATGACCCCAAAAGGGCGCTGAATAATCTGAGGCCATACGCCACAGGCGGTCATATGGTCAATCAAGGTGTCACGACTGGCTTCTTGGATCTGGGATGGCGTGTATTTCTGAAAGGATTCAAACTCTATTACACTATCTGCCAAAATTTTAATTTCGAGAAGTTTTCGTTTCTCTCCCCGCTTAATCTCTACTATTTCCCCGGAAACTGGTGCCACAAATTGGACTTTATCCATTTTCTTATCAAACAGCAAGGGAGTACCCGCCTTTACCGTATCGCCTTCCTTTACAAGAACCTTTGGCCTTTGCATGCCGATGAAGTCTGTAGGTTTAATGGCGAAAGTCTTTACCGGCTGGAAATCATGTACTTCCATTTCTGCTTTCCCGGCGAGACGTATATCAAACCCTTTCTTTAGCTTAACTAGTTTTGACATCTTTGATTTTATGACTATATGATCCTTTGAAAAACGGCTCAAATCTACTAAATAACATCAGTTATTAGAAGATAAATCCGCTATAATTTGTTTTCCTTTTTTACAAGAATAGGATGAAAATGAACCCATAATCCTCATTCTGCCATAACTAAATCGCTCGTCAAAGTAGTTATGTAGTCTTTTACTTGCTCCATCAGCCACATTGGGGTGGATGTCGCCCCACAAATTCCGACCTTGTCTGTAGCCTTAAACCATAGCGGATTTATCTCATCTTCACTCTCTACAAAATAACTTCTTTTGTTGGTTTGGTAACAGACCTGATAGAGGGCCTTCCCGTTCGAACTCTTTTTCCCAGAAACAAAAATGATTACGTCATTTTCAGCGGCAAAGTTACGAAGCTGTGGTTCTCTATTCGATACTTGCCGGCAAATAGAGTCGTTGGCACTAAAATCAACTTCAGAAAGGGAGCCTTTGGCTTCCTTGATCCTATTGGCAATTTTGTCCTTGAGTTCGTAAAACCCTTTGGTACTTTTGGTAGTCTGGCTGAAAAGTGTGACCGGCCTACTGAAATCAATCAATTCTAGATCTGCATCTTC